>JBFHEW010000422.1:0-3394 GCA_041583955.1 Bacteroidia bacterium
AGGTTTACCGTGAATTCTGCTACGATAGCGCCATTCCTTTTTCATGCATGAACCTGAAGGGAATTGAAAACAACGTAGTGTTGATCGATAGTGTCAGCAAGCGATACAGCATGTGTGGTGCACGGGTAGGCGCACTGGTCTCTAAGAACAAAGAACTGATGGCCAACGCCCTCAAGTTTGCGCAAGCACGTTTAAGTCCGCCAACCCTGGGGCAGATAGCTGGTGAAGCGGCTTTGAACACACCTCAGGAATATTTTGACCGCGTTAAAAAGGAATACAAACAGAGACGTGATATTCTGGTAGACGGTTTGAATGCCATTGAAGGTGTCAGCTGCCCGAAACCGTCAGGGGCATTCTATGCCATGGCCCAACTGCCGGTTAAAAGCGGTGATCATTTCTGCCAGTGGATGCTGGAAGAATTCAACTACGAAGGGGAAACCGTGATGATGGCACCAGGAAGTGGCTTTTACTCAACCCGTGCCTTTGGCGAAAAACTGGTGCGTATCGCCTATGTACTGAACGAAAAGGATCTCAGACGCTCGTTGCAGATAATTGAAAGAGGGCTTGAGCAATATCTGAAGCATAATGTCTGATAATCGTTCTGACATTGTTGAAAGAAGACCAAAGGTCAGTGTTTCGCTGATAACGTATAATCATGAGAAATACATTGCGGAGGCAATAGAAAGCGCGCTTCGTCAGCGAACCGATTTTCCATTTGAGATAGTCGTGGGAGATGACGGTTCTTCGGATGCTACCCGAGAAATACTGGACTCCTACGCACAGAGATTTCCAGACATCATCCGATTGAAATATCGGGACCCGAATCTTGGTATGGTCCGCAACGCGATCCAGACCATTTCCGAATGTGCGGGCGAGTACATTGCATTGTTGGAAGGTGACGATTATTGGGTAGATGACGACAAGTTGCAGGTTCAGCATGATTTCTTGGAAAAGAATCCGGATTGTTCAATGTGCTACACCAATGGGGCATCGTTTGTCGATGGAGAAGACCGATCGAAAATCGCAATCGACAATCCTCCTCCAGAAAAGTTCACGTTATCGTATTTCTTGCTAAATAATGTGACACTTCAGAATAATACCAAGATGTTCCGGAAAAGTGCTCACCCAGCCCGATTCCCAGACTGGTATTTCGAAATAATCCAGTGGGACTGGGTACTTCATGTGTACCACGCGAAATGCGGGAGCATTGGTTACATCGACCGAATGACGTTCATGCATCGCAGGCACCCCGGATCGGTTTTAGTTGGGGGCAATAAAAAAGAAATATTGCTGAGCGCGATTACTGCGAACTCTAGGATGAACGAGGAGTTAGACTTTCAATTCGATTCCGTGCTCAGCGACAAGAGCTGGTATTATCAGGAACTATTGGTCCTGGCATTTAAACAGCGCAATCTGTTTGAGATTGTGAAGTACTTGGTGTTGGTATTTGTCTCAAGGCCTACAAGATCCCTTAGTGAATACAGGGATCTTCTTTGGCGCATAAGAAACTAGGTCGGTTCAGATTCGCTGAATCAGAGTCGTTTTTCTCACAGTCAAACTCCGGTGTGATTGTAGTAGGAGGCTTGATGTGCTCATTTGCTGCGAGGATTATTTTGGACTGCGGCCTGCCGACCTATCTCTGAATCGGAGTAATCATGTAGCTTTCTTCAAGAAGGTTTCAGTTCGTGTTTGTATGGTTTCAGCCCTTTTGACCGATGTTCAACATCTTCCTGTAAAATGAACTTGCAGGTTACAACGCATCGATGTGTCGGGTTTTATTCACTGACGTCAAAAGTTGACTCGATGATTGTTTTTGATACTTTTAGGCGGGTCGCTTATGATTGATGGTAGTGGCTGCACCGTCCTCTGAAAACGTTAATTGAGTCATTGCAATCGCGAAAAAGCGCAACTATCCATTGAACTAAACTTAGAAAAATTGGCTGAAATGAATACCTGGAACTATCACTCACCATATTTCGAATATGAGAATATAAAAAGCGATTGGCAGACACCGTGGTCAGGACATAAGATATTCGGTTATGATCTTGTTTACAATTTGAAGCCAAAAACAATTGTTGAACTTGGTACAGCTGGAGGAACATCGTTGTTTTCATTTGCCCAAGCAGCTAAAGATGGTGGTCTAGGAACGAAGATATACGGGATTGATACGTGGGAGGGTGATGAGCACACCGGTGCCCATGGAGTGAATGTGTTTGAAACTGTTACACAATTCAAAACTGTCTTGTACCCCAATGTGAAAATCAACCTGATGAAAATGTTTTTTCATGAGGCTTTGGACAGTTTTCAAGACCAAAGTATTGATTTCCTTCACATTGATGGGCTGCACACATACGAGGCTGTAAAGAATGATTTCGAAACGTGGCTTCCAAAATTGACGCCCGATGCAGTGGTGCTCTTTCATGATATTTCCGAACTCAAGGATGATTTTGGAGTCCATTCGTTCTGGAAAGAGCTTAAAGAGAAATATGCAACAATTGAATTTCACCATTCTCATGGCCTAGGGGTCTTGTTCTTGTCAGAATCGATGGCCCGGAAATTTCAAGATTTGGAAACGGAATGGAATGTAAATTATCTAAGATTGGCATACCAAAGTACGAAGGCCGAATTATATAGGGTAAAGAAAAAGGCCATTGAATTGGAAGAGATAAAAGCATCAAAATTTTACAGGGCTAAGGAAACCGTTAAGCGGCTTATTGGTAGGTAGACGTTTCGCTCTTTTTCAACTTGTCACTCAAGCTTTCTGATTTTCGATTTTGGAATTGGTGGAGTTACATACTGACCATTAATTTGTAGCCAATTCCTCTTACGTTAATGATCCTCACATTGGAGTCGGCTTCGAGTTTTTTACGGAGTTTGGAAATGAAAACATCCAACGTTCGGCCAACATAATCGCCTTCGTCTCCCCACACGGTTCTGAGAATCGTATCGCGCTCCACCGTATTGTTGGTAGAGTCGCAGAGTAATTGTAGCAGGTCGCACTCCTTGCTTGTCAACTCGACCTTTTCATCTCCGATGCAAAGCTCCATTCTTCTTTTGTTGAAACGGTATTCACCGATAGGAATGACGTTCGGGTCTTGAGAAGCGTCCTTGTACGGTTTCTTGTAGCGGTTGAATTTGACGAATGCAAACAAGGCAAGCGCCAGTATCAGCAGCATTCCAATAGGTTTCATCATGCCTTTGGATTCTGCCTCTTGCGCAGCTGTTACCACCGGAGCCATTGGATTGCCAGGTTTCAGAATGGTGATTGCAAGGTAATAGCAGCCTTTGGGTTGATGGCGGGTTCTGCAGGCAAGTACATTGGTGTATTCTGAGATGCCTACTTCGTAACTGTGAACAACAAGGTCTGAATCGCAGGTTCGGAACTCCACCATAT
>JBFHEW010000423.1:0-3390 GCA_041583955.1 Bacteroidia bacterium
ACCATCTATGTCAGTCCGACATCCACTACCACCTACACCGTAACGTCTAACGATTTCTGTGCTTCAACCGTACCGGAACCATCCGATAACGTAACAGTTACCATTGACCCTACCCCTGTAGCAGATGCCGGTCCGGATGCTCCATACTGCGCAGGCGACCCCGTTACGTTAAGTGGATCGGGTGGGACTACCTACGAGTGGTTCGACCTGACCAATAATACCATTGTTGGAACCACCGCTTCGGTAGCCGTTAACCCGGTTGGAGACGTGGACTATCGGATGATAACGTGGATCGGGGCCTGTAGCGACACCGACTATGTTTCTTTGAACGAACTACCTGCATCTCCCGCTGCTGCCGTTGGCGACACTTCCATTTGCCAAGGAAACGCTGCACAACTTGACGTGACCGGAGCTGCGAATGCAACGTTCGCCTGGTCTCCGACTACCGGACTCAGTGACCCATTGATCCAAAACCCCATTGCCTCCCCTGTTTCAAGCACGGTTTACTTTGTAACTGTAACTACCAGCAGTGGCTGCATAAAAACAGACTCGGTAGTGGTCTTGGTTAATCCGATTCCCTCAGTGGATTTCTCGGTCGAAGATGTGTGTCTCAACGAAAGCTCCACCTTCATCAATCTCACAACGATTGCAGCTGGTTCCGTGCAGAGTTACAGTTGGGATTTCGGGGATGGCAATACCAGCACTTCGAGCAACCCATCCAACACCTATGCTACGGATGGCTCGTTCAATGTGAAATTGGTAACTGTATCTGCTCAGGGATGCACGGATAGCATTACGCACACCGCCATGGTGAATCCGCTTCCAACTGCTGATTTCAGTTTTCAGAACGACTGTCTGGACAAACTCATCTCCTTCATTGATGCGTCATCAGTATCATCTGGGCAGATCACCTCCTGGAACTGGGATTTCGGCAACTCCAACACATCTGCCTTGCAGAGTCCGCCTGGGCAATTGTTCCCTGCGGCAGGCCTGTTTCAGGTGCATTTGGAAGTGGAAACGGAGTTCGGCTGCACGCACGACACCACTCAGACCATCGAGATATTCCCTCTTCCGATTGCAGCATTCGCCTTCGACTCCGTGTGCTTGGGTGCTACCAATCAATTCACCGACCTATCCGACCCCAATGGCGTTTACCCTATTACCAGCTGGGCGTGGGATTTCAGCGATGGCCAGTCATCTGCCGTACAGGATCCTACTGTGGTCTTCAATCAGCATGGTTCATACAGCGCCACGCTCACGGTTACAACAGCCGCGGGCTGCACTAACTCATTGAACCACGGCAGTGCGATCGTTCACCCCAAACCGGTTTCGCAATTCAGCAATACGCTGAAAAACTGTCTTAACGACACAACGGTATTCAATGACATGTCTTCTGTGCCCGTTCTGCTGAACGATGAGATCGTTGCCTGGACATGGGATTTTGCGGATGGCTCAGTCTCTACCCAAGCAAATACGGCCCATGTGTTCACCGATCACGGCTTCTTTCCGGTTTCGTTGATCACAACAACCGACAAAGGATGTATGGATACGGTTTCTCATCAGGTGGAGATCTTCCCGTTGCCAGTGGTTGCTTTCACCTCTGACGTTACAGAAGGCTGTCAACCTCTTCGGGTTCAATTTGAACAACTCTGTACCATTCCGGCTCCCTATTCCATTTCGCAGTACACGTGGAATCTTGGCGATGGCGATGGCCCGATCAACAATCAGAACCCATTGAATGTCTATTTCAACGATACACTCGGTGACCTTGAAATTGCCAACTACACCGTTTCGCTGAAGGCAACTTCTGGAAATGGCTGCGTCACAACAGATACAGTGACCGACTACATTACAGAATACCCGAAACCAGACGCGCTTTTTGCTGCCGATGATTATGTGGTGGATGTGCTCTCCACGGAAATCAATTTCACCGATAGATCCTCCGAAAATGTAACCGAATGGTACTACGATTTTGGCGATGGTAATTCCAGTACTGAGGCAAATCCTACCAACCGTTTTCCCGAAACAGTGGATGAATACACGGTAACCCAGTATGTCACCACACAATACGGCTGCAAGGACACCATCAGCGTTAAAGTAAAGGTGGAACCGATCTTCACGTTTTACATTCCTAATTCGTTCACACCAAATGCAGATGGCGTGAACGAGGAATTCTTTGGTGATGGTGAAGGCTTCAAATCGTATGCGATGTACATTTATGACCGCTGGGGCGAACTCATATTCGTTTCAAACGACAGGTCGCTTACATGGGATGGTTCTTACAAAGGACGTCAGGTTGAACAAGGAACTTACATTTACTACTTCTATATCGTTGATTGGAAAAATGACGACCACGAATACCGCGGTCATGTGACGTTGATGCGCTAAGCAAATGATGAAGTTCCATTACCATCCGTTTTTCATCATCGTATTTGTTATTGTGTTGGCTCCACTACTCGGAAAGGCTCAATATCAGGTAAATGGGAATGCCGTACAGACTGCCTGCAATTGCTACAGACTAACTCCGGCAGCCAACGGCCAAAGTGGCTCGGTCTGGAATGTGAATCTATTGGACCTCAGCAATCCGTTCAACTTCACGTTTGATGTTTTCCTAGGCTGCAATGATGGCGGTGCGGATGGACTGGCATTCGTGCTGCAACCATTGAGCGTTAATGCCGGAAGTACAGGAGGCGGAATCGGTTATGCAGGCATCACGCCAAGCCTGGCGGTTGAGCTGGACACCTATCAGAACGGGGGAGAACCTGGCTACGACCACATGGCGATACAGCGGAACGGAAGCGTTACACACAGTGGCGCGAACAATCTGGCCGGACCAGTGCCCATTGCTGCATCTTCGGCCAACGTTGAAGATTGCGCCTGGCACCAGCTGAATGTGGTTTGGGACCCTACCACCAACACCATGACCGTCTACTTCGATGGTGCTCTGAGACTCACGTATACAGGAGACATCGTCAATTCCATTTTCGGAGGCAACCCGAACGTTTATTGGGGATTCACCGCGGCAACGGGAGGCGCCAATAACCTGCATCAATTCTGCAATGCACTCAATCCGGCATTCATTATCACCTCTCCGATTCAATGCGTGGGTTCTCCTATTGAATTTGAAAGTGCATCGGCTGTTGCAACCGGGCAGATAACCGATTTCCAATGGGATTTCGGTGATGGACAAACAGGTTCGGGAGGACAGGTATCTCACACATATGCAGCGGCCGGCAGCTATACGGTAACGCTCACCATCTCTTCGGAAGGGTGCACCGAAAGCAGCTCGGTGCAGGTAACGGTAAACCCTGAACCTAACCTGTCTCTAGGGGCCGATCAGGCTATCTGCGATGGCGAGAGCATACAGATCACGGCAACCGGACTGGTGGG
>JBFHEW010000424.1:0-3387 GCA_041583955.1 Bacteroidia bacterium
ATGTTGGAGAAGATGCCCATTTTCCAGTCGGATGCGGGAAGAAAGGTTTCCACTGCATTCCATCTCAGGTAGCTTTCCACTCCAACGGTCCGTGCGTTGGAAACATTGGTGTGGAGCCTGTAAACGCTGAAAAGTTCAGGGTCGACCTGCTGCACATATCCAATTCGGTCGTTGTACATCATTAGAAACCCAGTGATGTCAAATTGAAATGCATTCTGAATACGGCCACGGAATCCGAGATCGGCATTGAAACCTGTCTCGTCCTTCATGTTAGGATCGATACGTGCACTTGGTGTACTCACCCATAGGTCGTTGAAATTGATGGGCTTGTAATTCTGCGAGAAGTTGGCATACAGTTCCATGCCTTTAAGAGGCTTGTAACTTGCTCCCAATCCGAACAATGGAAACCAACGTCTGCTTTGCGTTGTTCCTGTTTGCAAACTATCGAGGATGACGTTATCAGCCTGATCGCGATAGACCATTCTGGCAGAACCATCCGTTCTGGTATCGATGTATTCAATCCGTACTCCGGGTGTAATGCTCAGCTTTTTGTGCACATTGAAGATGTTCTCTGCAAACCACGC
Source organism: Bacteroidia bacterium (assembly GCA_041583955.1). Classification (GTDB taxonomy): domain Bacteria; phylum Bacteroidota; class Bacteroidia; order UBA10329; family UBA10329; genus UBA10329. Next base: position 585 of record JBFHEW010000424.1, read on the forward strand.
CACGTTTCCGCTCGGGTGACTGGATGAGGATTCGTTTGCAACGACATCCTCGAACACGAAAACGTGATCAAAGGTAGAATCTGCGGCTCCCTGTCTGCTTTGGGTAAAGCCTTTGTAAAGTCGTACACCGGTAAGGAACACCTGTGGCTGGTTCTTGATCTGGTAATGCTGCAAAAAGCGGAACTCGGCTCCGATATTGTTGAACTCGCCCAGTATAAGATTGCGATACTTCTGAATGTCTGTGGCTGCCGGGTTATTGATGGGGTCACTTTGATTCGGTGGACCATTGAAACCCAACGCTTCTCTGGAGCCTATCAGCCCAAAAAGTCTGACATCCAGTTTTGACCTTGAACTGAACTCGTGGTTCATGGCAAGCGACATCACATTCCACTTGACGCGGAACCAGTTGCGGTCGCGGTAAGATGCCCGTGCATCCTGATTGAACTGGGCATCAGTCAACCCACCCGCCTGTTGCGCCAGGTACCACATCCTTGTGTATTCCATTTTGATGGTGGTCCCTTTCTTGGAAGTGTAGCGCAGCCCTGCAAAGGCCGTATAATTATCAAAGTCGGAATTGCAACGCCAGCATTTGCCGAATTTATAATTGAAGAACGTGTAGTAGTTGAATCTACCAATGGTTCCGCCAACCGCGTTGTAGGAATTGAAAAAAGCATAGGAACCCAACGATTGAACGCTTTCCGCTTCAAACTTCTTGTCGTTGGGCCCTTCTTTCATGACGAAATTGAGCATGCCCCCGAATTGCGGACCGTACTGAAGCGATGCTGCACCGCGGACCACTTCCACCCTTTCAATGGCCTGCATGGGTGGTGAGTAGTAGCTTTCGGGATAACCGAGGGCATCTGCAGCTATGTCGTAGCCATTCTGCCTGGTGTTGAAATTCTCAGTACGGCTTGGACTAAGGCCCCTGCCTCCTACTCCGATCTGAATACCCGCACAATCCGATTCCCAGATGTTGAGTCCTGCAACCTGGGCAAAGATCTGCCGTGCGCGGTTAGAAGCAAGATTTGCGGTAAGGTTACTCAGCTGGATGACCTCGGTCTTCTTGCCCGAATAAATGGCCATGCCATCAACCGGTCGTAACGTGGTCATCACATTTGATTCTTCCGTTTTACCCGAAATGGTCACTCCCTCCAGATCTTTTGAAAGTAATGATAGCTGAACATCCAACCGATGCGTGCCGTTCTTCGGGTCAATGGTACGCTCCTCCTTCTTGTATCCGGGTTGGAAAAACGTCAGCTTCTTCAACCCTGGACCAAGGCCTATGATGCGGTAGTTTCCTTTTTCATCGGTCACGTGGCTTTCAACAATGCCATCTACGTGCACCACCACTCCGAACATAGGATTACCCTGGTCGTCCTGCACGTTTCCCTTGATGATGATCTGACCTGAACAGACAGCTGTCATCATCAATAGGAGGAATATGGTCAGCAAACTGCTAATCTTTCTCATATTCCAATATCCATTTCTTGTGCGACCATCCGTCTTCCAGCTCAGAGAGATCGGTGGTGTTATCGACATATCGCTTTCCGCGTCTTCCATTCAGGGCCACAAAAATATCAGCCGTAACGACAGGATCACTTACTCCGATGGATCTGAATTCATTTTCAAGTATCTGTGCGTATTGCAGGATCAGATCCGGCTGGGTACTCATCTGCTTTTCCTGAACCGGTGTGAGGTAATGCGGATTGTGTATATCCCATTCCCTACCTGTCTCGGGATCGGAAACATAGAACTGAGCGCTCCCCGCCTTCTCCATCAACATCACTCGCCATGAAAAGCGGAAACCCTGTTCTGTCCAGAACAAATTGCCCGGATACATGAGGTATCTGAACGGAAGTACGAGCTGCACCGAAAAATGGAGCGCAAGAACAATAGCCAGTGGTTTTAGCAGATCGGGTCTCCAAATTGAATCTGTTGTGTTACGCCTTTCAGAAAAGATGGATTCCAATTTTGAAATGAGTTTCTCATGGAACGGAATGGGAAAGAAAACCCATGTGAGCACGATCATGACCCAAGGGAACATACCTATTGGAAACATGAGCCAGGTGATGAGATGAAAGCCCACCACGGCCAAATAAGCGAAAGGCAATGTTTTACGGGAAAGGAGAAGGAACGGAATACACAGGTCGTAGATGGCGCCAGCCCAACTGAACACAAAGGCGGTGAGTTTGAAACTGAAGAGTCTGCCTACCACAGGCCATTCCCTGAAAGGAACGAACCACGTGGTAAGTGGTTCTGCCCTGAAAAGCCAATCGTAATTCAATTTGGCAATCCCAGCAAAGAAGTAAACAATGCCGAGCTGCAAGCGCAAAGCACCTATCACCCAAAACGGAATGCGACTCCTTTCAATGGAAGGCCAAAGGAGGGCATCCACCGAGAATCTCCTGTGGGCCGGAAGAAGGGCCATGAACAGCGAAAAGATGCTGATGAAATAATAGTGATTGAGGTAGTTGGTCACATCTATCAATTCCACGTAGGTGAAGGCCAAAAAGAACAACAATGATGAGACGCGATACAGGAATCCAGCGGCAATGAAAACAGCCAGCAGCGCCATGCAGACGAACACGTACCACATACCATCAGCAGAAAGGGGGCTTATCCATTCAAAGCCGTAATAATGGAAGAAATAGCGGGGTTGAACGTAAAGTTGCTCCACCCAGCCGTTGTGCATGAACCGAACGGTCCCTGCAAACATCATCATGCCAAAAAGCAATCGAACCGTGATGAGAGGCGCAATGCTCACATCACGGTTCAATATCCGAATGCTATTGGCAGCGATCGA
>JBFHEW010000425.1:0-3382 GCA_041583955.1 Bacteroidia bacterium
AAGTGTGCCTTTACCCTTGCTCCTTCAATGAATGTATCCCAGCCTAATCCGCGCTCTTCATAAGCACGAAGTATCATTCCGGAGCCGAACTGCTCATAAAAACCTCCAACGGTAATGTGCAGGAAGTCAGCATCGAAACTTGCGTATCGGTAAGGAACACCGTGACCGTCATACCGTTGGTCGAAACCTTGAAGAACGTTGAAATAACCTTCGTAGCGGAGCCCTGCGGTGAACTTGCCCTTTGTGTACATGAGGTCGGCAAAACCGTTGAAGAGGAATTCTTCAGGCACCGGTGGCGCACCTATTGCCGAGTCGGGGTTGTAGTACTGCGCATCGAATTGCACGCTTCCATGTATCTCTCCCCATTTCCCTTTCTTCTCGGAATCATCTGTTTGACCATAGGCCAACTGAACGCAACAGCAGAGTAGGACGGGAATCGGACTTTTGAAAAACGACATGAGGGATTGTCGGTAGGGTTACTTCTTGATCTCCAGTATCTTCTTGTACAATTCCTCCTCGTCACCCGGGCTGTAGGAATTGTGCGAATACACTACTTCTTTGTTTCCGTTAAGCAGGAATGTGTGCGGAACGGCATTCACGTTCATGGCCCTGCGCATATCACCGTTCGGGTCAACGTAAACCTCATATTCCCATCCATGTCCATTCACAAAAGGAGCCACTTTCTGCATATTCCTTGCATCGTCTATTGAAATGGCCACGAGTTTCACACCTGTTTCCTCTTGCCAGTCTGCATATTCGTCTGCAATAGTACTGAGTTCTTTCACACAAGGCTTGCACCAAGTAGCCCAAAAACTGATGATGATGGGATTGCCATCGTTCTCTATTTCGCCCGTGTTGAAGTTTCTTCCATCCACCATCTTAATGTCAATGGCAGGAAACTCACGGTCTTTCTTTCCTACCTGAGCCCAACTTTGCGAGCAGAGGAAGGTGAAGGTCATTGCTAGAAGTAGATTTCGCATGTGTATGTGTTTGGTTAAAATAAAACCACGGGTCAATAACCATACCTTATTGACCCGTGGTTCGATATGATACTATGACACCTGATTACTTCTGTACAGAAAGTCGCTTAGTGATGGTTGCATCATCAACCATGATGTTGACCATGTATACACCGTTGCTTAGCTCTGATAGAGAAACAGGCACCATCTGAACACCTGCGGCTCTTACACCGTAGGTCTGTGCAAAGATCTTCGCTCCAAGTGTGTTCACGATCTCAATGGTAACGTTGGCCTCTTTTGCTGTGCTGAAAGAGATCATGGCGTTATCTGCCGCTGGGTTCGGATATACTTGAACTGAGCTGATCGTTCCTTCGGCCTCGCTTACACCAGAAGTAGCATCTGTTTTAAGCGCAGAGCTTCTTCCGTAACCGTAATCGCCATCCTCAGAAACAATTGTACCGTTCCAAGATGTCTTGATCTTGTAACCTGTGGCAAGTCCTGAAACAGATGGAAGCGTAAGTCCGTCTCCGTAGCTATCCTCAATTTCGAAAGTATAGCACTCATTGGCAACCAGCGTTGCAGGATGAACGTGCGTCATGTTTGCGTCAGGACCACCGGCTCCTGCTTGACCTGGACCGTCCGCATAGCTTCCAGATGCAACGGTTGCACCAGCGCTGTTCTTCAATGTCCATGAGCATTCTCCCGGATAGTTGTCGGTTGTAACTTCAACAGTAACTTCCAACGAAGCAAGTGGCGATGCCTGGATGCTTACAGCGTAGCTATTGTTAGAGCTGTTTCCGTCTGTTTCGTCAATTTTGATGGTGTAGTTTCCTGGTCCTGGAAGTGTAACGGCACCTAGATCTATCTCATCATACTCGTAGCTGGAAAGGTTTCCACTCCAAGCATAGCTTGAAAGTTCGGTGTTTCCGCTCATTACTTTGATGGTGGCGCTTGTAAGGTTAGCAGTTCCTTTGTTCTGAAGAACAACTCCCATGTTCACATCTCCACAGAAGAACTCATCTCCGATGTAGGCGATAAGGGCACGATCGGTTGCAGCCGAAGCAGCGCTTGGGCAGCTGTTTGCAAATGAAAAGTGGGAAGCGGTAGAGCGCTGTCCGGTTTCTGTCACGCTTCTGTCTGGGCAAACGGTCACCACTGTTGGGAAATACTCCAAGTTGTAGATGTCGGCAGGCTCGTCATCATCAATGATCGGGTAAGAGATGCCTGTTGTCCAGTTTCCAGCAGTAGCCGTGTTGTATTGTCCTGGAGGATTTCCTTCGATGCCGTTGATCTGGTCGATGGTGTTTCCGAACTGAGACTCAATGGCCATCACGTACAGTTGATCCGTTCCAGATGGTCCGTACGTGGTCCAAAGGTTTTCCAATGCATGGCCTTGGTGGTATGTCCAACATGGATTGCACCAAGTTGCAAAAAGGTCGATCACCACAGGCTTTCCTTCGTCCAGAATGGAGTAAAGATCAATGGTGTTGCCGTTGATATCGGTAAGCGTCATGTTTGGCGCAACACCGTAGTCAGGAACCTGCGCAGAGGCGATTCCTGCAGAGCAAAGCAGTAAGAAGAGAGGTAATAGTTTTTTCATTGTGAAATATTGGGTTAAAAATTTCGACCAAGTTAGAATAGTCGCGGTCATTTCCTACGTTGTATTATACAATTATGTATCAAAAAAGACAAAGTTCAATTACATTGTGGTTATCCAAGTCGTTCAAATTGATGTTTCATATATTTAGCGGCTCACATGAATTGCGATTTTCAGATATGAAGAAACAACTACTTTCCCTCTTACTCAGCGCCACATCGATGGTTGGTCTAACCAATGCTCAGACCTTGGTCGTGTCCGATCTGGATAATCTGGTAACGGGCGATCCTTCCACAATATTGATGACAGCCCATGCTACGGTAACCAATTCTGGGGCTTCAGACATGGATGTGTTGGTGGAGTTCAATCAAATAGCTGGAGTTCAAGGGGCCGGCCATTATTTCTGTTGGGCCGTGTGTTACAGTGAGGGTCAGGTTTCCGATGGTTTTCAAACTCCTGCAAACCACTCGGTGAATATTCCTGCAGGCCAATCAGTAACCAATTTCTATGCGGATTATGTGCCGCACAACACGATCGGAATTGCTGTTTATGAGTATTGCTTCCTAGATAAGAACGACTCTTCGGATAAGACATGCGTGCAAATCACCTTCGATACGCAGAATGTTGGCGTTGAAGAAGTGTTTCAGTCATCTGGATCTGCTATTTCTGAATCATATCCAAACCCTGCCAATAATGAGGCGAAGATCAACTATTCGCTCAAGTCTGATTGGGAAACAGCGGAGGTTACCCTCTACAGCATGCTAGGCTCTAAAGTGAAGAAAATCGCATTGAAGGAGAAGCAAGGCGTTCTGAAAATGGATGTTTC
>JBFHEW010000426.1:0-3366 GCA_041583955.1 Bacteroidia bacterium
TGCATAGGCCCGATGCAAATGTTTAAGTGCCATTTCCCTGCGTTGCAGCGAATGTTCTGACCCCGCATATTCCATGGCCTTCTCAAGATCGCTTATGGCCTGATCGGTGTTGCCCAGCGCCATGTAGGCCAATGCTCTGTACACGAGCACAGAACTGAAGGTGTGATCGTGTTTCAGCTTGCCCTCATAGGTCATCACCTCATCAGAATAGGCGATGGCCTTCTCATGTTCATTCTTTCTATTCGCGATATTGGCAAGATGCGATAGGATCTGCGTAGTGGTCTTGGAATTCCCGAATTCCCGACTCTTTTCAAGGAGTTGCAAACCGAGCGTTTCGGCCGTATCGATGATATCGCTGTTCAGATAGTTGACGGCAAGATTCGTTCCCAGAGTCAGCGTTTTCCGATCCTTCACCACACCGCCTCCCATTTGAAAAGCCTTCCGGCTGTAGGCCAGTTGTTCTTCGCGTTCTCTGATCTTGCCGAACAGAATACCAATGTTCGTGTAGGTGTAGGCAAGCATGGCCGAATCGCCTTCTTTCTCGAATATCTTGGCAGAGGTCATCAGCATTTCCATTGCCTTTTTAGAACTGTCCAATGCGGTATAGACGGAACCTATGTTGATAAGAACCTGCGCCTCCACGATCCGGTTGCCGCTTTCTATCGCCATTTGGCGATTACGCCCGAAAAAGGCAAGTGCCTCTTGGTAATTGTTCTCCCTTATGCAGGTGACCCCAAGCACCGAAAGTGCCTCCATCTGACCTTCGATATCCGAGATCTGTTCGTAGCAGACCAAGGCCATTTCGGCAAAATACCGTAACGAATCATTGGCGTCATACCGGTACGAATACAGACCAACGCTGTCCATATAGGTTTTACACAAGGTAGAATCGGCCATTTGGGCATGGGCCCGGAAAGCAGCGAATCGGGTGCATAGCACGAACACCACGACCAAGGTCATGATACGATGTAGGTGGATCATCACTGTGAATGTCGCAAGATTCAATAAACATTCTGGAAATTATTCATAACTGTATCGAAAATGGTAATAACTGTTCTGGTGGCCTCTTTCTTACCAAAGGCCGGGGCCGACAAGATGATATTGCAACTGAGCCATTAACTTCGGAACCGAAATGAAACAGATTCTCTGCATCTGCGGCTCTGCCAGCGAAAACAGCTCGAACCTTGAGCTGCTGAGACGCATTGAGGCCGCTTTTTCGGATACGTACGGGTTCGTGGTGTACGATGAGCTACGCAACCTTCCATTGTTCACTCCTATCCGGTTGAAAGAAGGCGGTGCGCCCTCGGTGCAAACACTGAAGCAGTCCGTTGCCGCGGCCCATGCTGTTGTGATTTCCACGCCCGAGTACCTGCACAACATCCCGGCAGTGCTTAAGAATGCATTGGAATGGATGACCGAATCGGGCGAATTGGCTTATAAGCCCGTGCTTCCTATCACCTTCACCCCTGCTCCTCCCCGTGGCGAATACGCTATGCGATCGCTGCTGCAATCACTTACCGCACTCAAGGCCAACGTAGCGGCCGAACTGCCGCTTTACAGAAGCGAAATGATGGATGGGAATGGCTTGATCGCACTGAACGAACACCATACCGAACTGCTTCGGCAGGCCTTGGCGTTACTCTGAGTCGGATCTCTGATGGAGATGGAGTTCGAGTGGTTGGGACGAACGGTACATCTTGTGCTCAATGACCACAGAAGGCAGACTGAAACCATTGGCGAGCAACAGCTCCTTGATCTCGCGCATGACGCGGCTTTTCACCAGTTCGCCCGTGTCTGACTCGGTTTCGATGGTGCGGTTCACTTTCAGCACATCCACCCAGAAAAGCACCTTCACATTGACGCTAGAAACGCCTATCTCATCAACAACCAGATTGGGACGGGGCGTTTTGAGCACATCCTTCTGCTTATCGAAATAGGCCAGCACCAAATCGCGCGCTTTTGAAACATCGTCCTCGGTGTCGATGCCTACAATGAATTCCTGCCGCAGCAGGCCATCCTTGGTGTAGTTGATGAGTACGTTCTTCACGATCATGGAATTGGGCACGTAGATGTCTCTACCATCAGCCGTTCGGATATGGGTCACGCGCATATCGAGCTTCTTTACCGGTCCTTTGAACGAATCGGACTGGATGATATCGCCCACCTTGAACGGACGCGTACTGGCTAGCAGCATGCCTGCAAGGAAATTCTCGGCAATGTCTTTGAACGCAAAACCGATGATGATGGCAGAGATACCCGCCCCGGCCACAATGCTGGATGCCACGCCTCCGAATCCCATGAGGTCGAATGCGAAGAGCAGCCCCACCAGTATGAACCCCCATTTGACCACCGAACCCAGAAACGTGGGAATGACGGTGTTCTTCCAGCGTGCCTGCACCCGCGAGTTGAACACCCGCTTGAGAATGCTTCCCATCACAATGAACACCACTAGCACCACAATGGCCGATGCCACCTTGGGCAGCATGACGAGCAGGGAGTTCCAAAAATCCTGAAAAATGATGCCGATGCTTTCCATGAAGCCGAAAGTAGCCAAACTTGCTCAGAGGTTGTATAACACCCTCAGATAGAAATTACTGGAGCTATCGTTCCTGTCGCTTGCCTTGAGCCAACGCACCGTGTGGTCGAGTCCGATGTGCCAGTCATCGGTTATCCTGAAATCGTAGCCCAGGCCGAACCCTGCCGTGAATCCCACCTCGTTCTTCACATCGGTACGTTGAAGATCGGACGTATTGAACTCGGCCCGATAGGCGGTGAATGCCGCCCCGAGGTCGGCCACGAAATAGATGTTCTTGCGCTTGCCCGGATAGAACTTGAGGCCAACGGTAAGTGGTACCAACTGCATGCGCGCCACACCCGTGCCCACAGTATCTCCCCTGCCTGTGGCTGTCTGGTATTCCAACGTGGCGCGTAGGGAGAGATGACGCACCTTCTGAAAATTGTACTGATACATGATGGAACCACCGAACCCGGCCTTGAAATCGAATCCATCGGGTTTGGAATAGACCTCAGAACGTACCGGAATGAAATACACCGGCCCCATGGCAATGGTATGAGGCGACCACGTATTATCGGAGCGGGTGAGCTTGCGCTGATACTGATTATACATCTCGGTCCTTCCATCTTCATACACCACCAACATCACATCTTTTTTCAATCGGGCCGTGGGCACTCCTTCGGCCACGAACCGAATGCTATCTCCTTGGGTATCTGTTACGGAAACGGCTATGCTTTTCCCATCTGGGAACACCACTCTGTCTTGCGCGGCAACATGCAGCGATAGTAATAGTAAGATGATGACACTGATGATATGCGCTGCGCGAAGTTGTTCCATGGGTCAATACAACA
>JBFHEW010000427.1:0-3349 GCA_041583955.1 Bacteroidia bacterium
AAAGGTTGGAACGGTTATCCGATCTCATCCAGAAGTACTGCCCGATGGAGTAGGCCAATGAAAGGACCTTCCGAAGCATCACCTTCTTGTCCAAACCGTGCTGAAGCAGGATCCGGTCGCGGAGATTGGGCTGAAAAGGTACACGCACAATGGTGCCGTACGCATTCTCTTCAATTTCAACAACTTGCTTGATGCTGGGCCGGACCAGATCGCTCGGTTCTTTGATCGCATCCCAGTGGCGGGTTACCACTACCGGATGAATACCGAACTGCTTGAAATATTTGAACCAACTCAATGGCCGTTGTGCGCCAATGGAATTGAGGGGTTCAAAATCATATGCTAGAATGAGCACTTTTTTCATGCGTGGTAAAGATGTGCAATAAAGCAAGAACGGTGTTCAACCGAATCTTTTCTCCAGCTCATCCAAGGTCATGGTAACCATGGTAGGTTTGCCGCTTGGAGCCGAATAGGGTAGGTCGCATGCGAAAAGCTCGTCAATGAGTTGGGTCATTTCTTGGGGCTGTAGCACCTTTCCATAGTCTATGGATGCCCTTCGGGCCATGGCCTGGGCCAGTTTGTCCATTTTCTTACTGGCCGTTAAACTGCCCGATTCGTTGTATTCTTCCAAGATCTCATCGATCACTTCCTTTACGTTATTCTCGTTGATGTAAGTTGCCAAACCTTGCACTATGAACGTGTTCTTGCCGAATGGTTCAATATCCATTCCCAGCAATTTGAGGTCTTCCAATATGGATGTGAGGGTCTTACTATCTGCACTGCTCAGTTCAATGTTTATCGGAAAAAGGTGTTGCTGCTTAGGAGCCTGCTGCAACGCCAAGCTCTGAACGATCTTTTCGTAAACGATTCGCTCGTGTGCTCGTTTCTGATCAATGATGATGGTTCCTGATCGGATGCTGCTCAGAATATATTTCCCGTGTATCTGTATAGGACGTTTCTCCACTTCATCGCCCACGGACATGCGGCTTTGAACGGTGGTTACCTCCTGTTGAACAGGAAATTCGTCAGGCAATCCTTCGTATAGTTTCTGCCAGTCGGAATCAGAAGGTTTTTGCCATCCTTCGGATCGGGTGCGTGTAATGGCAGCAGAATGAGCACCCTTTGCGCTGTAGGAAGAGCCCGAAGAAACGGGCAATTCGGGCTGAAACACTCTCACATCCTTTGGAGGAGGAGGAAAGGTGATGCTCATTTCCTGATTGAAATCGATGGTGGGCGAAATATTGTATTTCCCTAGCGATTGGCGCGTAGCAGAACGCAGAATGGCATAGATCGATTTTTCATCCTCAAACTTTATCTCGGTTTTGGTCGGATGGATGTTGATGTCGATGAAAGACGGATCGACCGTGAAAAAGATGAAGTAGGCAGGGTGCGATTTCTCAGCCAGCAACTCATCGTAAGCGCTGGAAATGGCGTGATTCAGGTATGAACTACGAATGAATCTGTCGTTAACGAAGAAGAACTGCTCACCCCGTTTCTTTCTCGCAAATTCAGGTTTGCCAACGAACCCATTGATCTTGGCTATGCTTGTTTCCTCGTTTATCGGTACCAGCTTCTCGTTGTATCCTTTTCCGAACAGGTCAACGATCCGTTGCCTTAGTTTGGTCGGTTTCAGGTTGAACAATTCGTCACCCTCGTGGTACAGACTCATTTCGATGTCGGTGTGGGCCAATGCCACCCGCATGAACTCGTCCATGATGTGGCGTGTCTCCACTTGGTTCGACTTCAGGAAATTCCGTCTAGCCGGTACATTGAAAAACAGGTTCTTAATGGAAATACTGGTGCCAACGGGCGACTGACACGGCTCCTGTTTCGTGATCTTGGATCCGGCTATGTTTATCTGTATACCTATCGGGTTTTCCTCGGTACGGCTTTTCAGTTCCACCTGGGCCACAGCGGCAATGGAGGCCATTGCTTCTCCTCGGAAACCTTTGGTGGTGATGGCAAAAAGCTGATCGGCAGTTTCGATCTTGGAAGTGGCATGCCGCTCAAAACACATGCGCGCATCGTTCTCGCTCATGCCTTTGCCGTTATCGATCACTTGAATGAGCGTTTTTCCGGCATCTTCCACAATTAGCTGGATCTTAGATGCACCAGCATCGACAGCATTCTCCAACAGTTCTTTCACGGCAGATGCAGGTCGTTGTATGACCTCACCAGCAGCTATCTGGTTGGCTACAGAATCAGGAAGTAAGCGGATGATATCAGCCATAGGTTCGTTTGTCTCAGCTCCAGTTGAAGAAAAACCAGACCAATCCGCTAAGGACGATCAGAATGGAGATGAAGCGAAGTCCTTGACCGAAACGCTGTTGATTACGGGAAATGCGCGAATGAGCCGACCATTTCTGGTTCAGTTTACCGCGTAAGCGCTCAACACGCCTCTCATCAGAAAGTTGGCCTGTTCGGCTTTCTTCTACAAGCTGTTCCAATTCGGCCTTGCGTTCTTTCTGCTCGTCATAGTACACAGGCTTGTAGTCAAAGCTTCGGTGCTTTGGCGTTTTAAACATCGATGGAAGTCCAGAACTCATGGCTCAAAGTTATTGATCTGACAAGAAAGTGTGAATAATTAAGACTGTAAACACAATTCCTAGGCACTTTATTTGTTCACCTTCGAAGATATGATGAGAATGATGTTGATTAGAAGGTCGGTCCTTGTGGTGCTTTGCTGTGTTTGGATGAGTTCGTTCTCCCAAGAGCCCCCCGCTTTTTACAGACATAAGAAACAGGCATGGGTGGATTCGGTCTTCAATTCCATGACTCCCGATGAGCGCTTGGCGCAGCTGTTCATGGTGGCAGCCTACTCCAATAAAGGGCCTGAGCACGAGGCCGAACTTGAGAAGCTTATCCGGGAGCAAAAGATCGGTGGATTGATATTCTTTCAGGGAGATCCTGTGAGGCAAGCCAATATGTGCAACCGATTACAGTCATTTTCTTCCGTACCGATGATGATCGCCATGGATGCGGAGTGGGGAATAGGCATGCGGCTCGATAGCACCATCGATTATCCAAGACAGATGGCACTGGGGGCCATTCAGAATGAAAAGTTACTCTATGATTTCGGGGCTGAGACTGCAAGACAAATGAAACGCATGGGTATGCATGTCAATTTCGCTCCGGTGGTGGATGTGAACAGTAACGCGGAGAACCCGGTCATTGGTACACGCAGTTTCGGTGAGAACAAAATGACGGTAGCAAAGCGTGGAATTGCGGTCATGCGAGGGATGCAGGACAACGGAATCCTGGCCTGCGCCAAACATTTCCCGGGTCATGGCGATACCGATTCTGACTCACACCACACGTTACCGATCATCAAACATTCGTTTGCGAGGATCGA
>JBFHEW010000428.1:0-3338 GCA_041583955.1 Bacteroidia bacterium
AAAAACGTGTGTTCCACCTCGTAATGCACACAGAGTTCGTCAATCCGTATCAATTCTTCTGTTTTCATGCCGGTCTGAGTTTTTGGAGTTCTGTGAACAATTGTTTCTCCTTGCCGCTAAGGTTAGTAGGTAGTTTTATCTGATAAGTGATGTAGAGGTCACCGAACTGGCCGTCCTTCTTGTATACAGGAAAGCCCTTTCCTTTCAATTTCACCTTGGTGCCATTGGCCGTTTCGGGCTTTACGGTAAGTTTGACTTTACCCTCGAACGTACTTACCATGAGTTCGCCTCCGAGCAAGGCTGTGTAGAGATCAAGGTCTACGATGGCATAGAGGTTATCTCCATCACGTTTGAAGCCAGTGTTATTGGTGAGGGAAAAGCGCAGAATGAGGTCGCCATTGGGGCCACCGTTGAGGCCTTCTCCACCATGACCGGCTATCTTTATCTGCTGTCCGTCCTTAACCCCTGCAGGAATGGTGAGCCGGATGTTCTTGCCATTGACAGTAAGCGTGCGCTTATGAGTAGTGTATACATCGCGCAGATCCAATTGCAATTCGGCATTATAATCCTGTCCTCTGAACTTTACGCTTCGGTTTCCTCTTGATGGGCCACCACCGAACATCGACTCGAAGAAGTCGGAGTAATCTGAGTCTCCGAAACCACCTCCGGTGTACTGTTGATCGGATTGGCGCTGGCGTGCGTACTGCTGTTGTTGTTGCTTTTGCCGTTCAATCTCATCGGCATGTTTCCAGTCCTTTCCGTACTTGTCGTACTTCTTTCGGTTTTCCGGGTTGCTGAGTACCTCGTTGGCCTCGCTGACGCGCTTGAACATCTCCTCTGCGGCCTTATCGTTGGGGTTCACATCGGGGTGGTACTTACGCGCCATTTTCCGATAGGCCTTCTTTATCTCCGCCTCGGTGGCTGTTTTGGCAATGCCCAGGGTTTTGTAATAATCTATGAATGCCATTTTCTTAAACACATTATTCACTCTTCTTGTAAGACCTACTGGATTTTAAAACCAAGTAGACGCTTAATGGGTGGCTTACACTGGAATCTCAACAATGGAATACAACTCCGGAACACTCGCTTCCCAACCGTAGCGTTCCTTTATCTTATCCTTGAAGGTGGCTGCTGCCGAACTTTCGCCATGAACGATGAAAATATGCTCGGGGGCCTGTTTCACATCGCTCATCCAATCGAGCAATTCACCTTGGTCGGCATGTGCAGACAGCACCTCAAGGTTTACAATTTCGGCTTCTACCGGATAGTGCTTGCCATATATCTTCAATTCTGCGGCTCCTTCGAGCAGTTTCCTGCCCCGCGTTCCTTCTGCCTGAAAACCTGCCAGTAGCACAGTGGTTTCCAACTTTCCGATGTAGTATTGAAGGTAGGTCAGCACGCGTCCACCGCTTATCATGCCGCTACCGGCAATGACGATCTTGGGCTTCTCCTCGTTTATGATCTCCCAGGTTTCGCGGTAGCTTTTCACAATACGGAAGGTGTTGCACATGCCCCGATACTCTTCGGGTTTCAGCTTGTGCCAGTCGCGGTTGTTCTCAAACACCTTCAGCACATTGGCGCCCATTGGACTGTCCATGATGAATGGCATATTGGGAATAGCGCGCTTTTCTCGCAATTTCCAGATCACGTGCATCAGCGTCTGCGTGCGTTCTACCGCAAAACTGGGTATGATGAGGGTGCCGCCATTGGCAAAAGTATTGTTGATGATCTCGGCCAAGCGCTTCTCAAGTTCAACCTTCGGATGCAATCTATCGCCATAGGTACTTTCAATGAACAGCACATCGGCCTTCTCCGGTCTCTTGGGTGTGCGCATCAGTAGGTCATCGTTCCTACCGATGTCGCCCGAAAAGACAAACCGCTTGCCTTTTACGTCCATTTCAATGAACGTGGCGCCAATGATGTGTCCGTTGTATTGGAAACGTATGTTCACTTCAGGAAACAGTTCTATCCATTCACCCTCATCCAATGAGTTGAAATGGGCAATGGCCTGTTCTGCATCTTTCAGATCATAAAGAGGTTCGGCAGGATGGTGCTTGGAATACCCTTCGGCATTGGCCTTCTTGGCCTCTTCTTCCTGTATCTTGGCGCTATCGAGCAGAATGATCTCGGCAATCTCCAAGGTGGGGCGTGTTCCGTGGATGGGTCCTTTGAATCCCAATCGCATCAAACGTGGGAGGTAGCCTGTGTGATCCATATGACCATGTGTAAGCACTACGGCATCGATCTCCGGCACATTCACAGGCGGATGATCCCAATTCTTGAGCCGAAGCTCTTTGAGTCCTTGGAAAAGACCACAATCAACCAATATCTTCTGTTCGCCCGTATCTATCAGATACTTGGATCCGGTAACTGTTCCAGCCGCACCAAGAAAATGAACTCTAATGTTGTTCTCTGTATTCATATCAATGGTTGTTGTTTCCGTTCAATTTGCACAGTTCGTGTGCTTCTTTCAATATCCGCTTCTTCCTGCTCTTACTGATTCCAAGCTTGTCTAACAGCATCGGATGAATGCACAGGTCAGAACTCAAGACCACTTCTTGCGCAAGTAGTGATGCTTTTTCAGATTTGGTCAACGCGGTCAAACTCGTAACCGGATGCAAACCGGCCCGATCTATGCGTTCTTTCAGACTGCCGTTCTTCGGTGAATCCCAACTGAGTAGGGTAAGTCCTACACAGTTACCGTACTGCTCGGCATCGGCAGTAAAGCGGGTGTTGGTTACGACCCAACCTTCAAAACGTTTGCCTTCGTGCTGTGGCAATTTTTCCCAAGCAGCTTCCACATCCTTGAATCTGGATTGGATGTAAAGAGGGATCTTCACATCAGAGTACTTCCCTTTATCGCTATGGAACTTGCACTCTATCATACAACGCACATGGTCGCGCTCTGCTACTATATCCACTTCATGCTTGACACAGATGCCCTCTTCGATGAGATTGAGTTGGGTGTGATACCCGTCATGTTTCAGTACTTCGGCCACGAATTTCTCGAAAGCAAAGCCGGCAGGTCCCAATTCGTGAATGGCACTCTTCAGCTTATAGCGCGCAGCTACAGACCCCGAGGTTTTACGAAGTAACGAAAACGCCTTTCGGTAGATTTCTTTCGTAGTCATCCCCTCGTGCAACAGTGCCGAAATGGCCGTGATCACTTCTTCAACAGCTTTCGGTTCTGCCTTCGACCGTACCAGCGACCTACGTAAACGCGATACATCGAACGGTACCTTCTCTCCTGACGCCTTTACAATAAGCGTGCTTTCCGTTTCATCCATTCTGCAACTTAGCTAAGTTTACTGAAGTTGATCGACCACCTTGTTCAATTT
>JBFHEW010000429.1:0-3325 GCA_041583955.1 Bacteroidia bacterium
GCATGTGAAGACTGGAAAACATCAAAAAAGCTTGGCAACGAAGAGGCCAAGATCATTCTTAAGAATAACCACTGTAAATAATCAGCCATGAATATTCCGAGCCTAATCCTTCTTCTGAGCATCATGTTCCCGGGCGCGTGGGACCACACTGATGCAGATACTGATACACAGACCGACTACTCGCAATGTGTGGAGAAATACCGTTCGGCATGGGGAGAAGACTGCTCTCAGTGTGCAACGTGGAAGGATAGCTATGTGGTCTATTTGAAGAACACCTGCACCGAAGCCATTGATGTGATGATATGTGTGCAGGAAGAAACCAAGCAGTGGAAGAAGTTTCAGCATGTTGCAATGGCTCCCGGAGATTCGTTGCGTGCCTATGCTTGCGTAGGAACGGGTAAATACCTCGCATGGGCTCGGAAGGCAGGCGATGAAAACGTGATCTTCCCTACCATTGAGCAAGTGAATCGGGATTACTGAGACGCCCGTTCAGAACTAGAGCATAACGCTACCAAAGGACACGGTCTGAGATAGGTTTCACCGCGCTTTGTAACGCATACTCAACGTCATCTTGAATTTGGCCACCGGTTCGTCCTGATACTTGGAAGGAACAGTTGCCACTACTTCCAACTCGATGTTCTTGCGTTCATTGTCTGCAATGGTGTCATTGAAAGCCTTCAGTACGGCCGGACCATCCAGACACGTGAAGTACACATCGCCATCAGCTCGCTTGAGGAATTCAGCAGATATGTCCTTGAATACAATGGAGACATTCTTCTTGGTGCGGGCAAGGTAGTCGAAAGCGATCCAAGCACCTGTGACGTCTGCACCGGTTGCCAACGCACCGAAATACATGCTGCCCAAATGATTGCGGGTCCTTCGGTTGAGCGGAATTCTGATGACGGTCCTCTGGTCGGTGTATTCAACCAGTCTCGCCCGAACGAACCCGATCATTCTGATTTTAAAAAGACCAATCAGAATGAAATTCAGATTGGCCTTTTGAATGGGACTTAGCATGTGCTCTTATTCTTTTTCAAGGTCTTTTGCATCAATACGGTACTTGTGTACCCATGCATCCGGCACATCTTTCTTCCGTGTCTGCTTCATCTCTTTCAGCGCTGGCTTGAGTTCGTCAAACTTGGTAGAGTAGACGTAGAACCACTTACGTTCTTCGTTGTAAACGATGATGGCATCACGCTTCTTGGTTTTCCAGATGTCAACGGCTTTCCAGGCGTTCTCAACACTTCTGAAAGATTCTATTACTACATAATAACCGCTCTCGAGGTCAGACTTGTCCATGCCAATGGTTCCATCTGCCTTCTTGTACGGACGGATCTGTTGCAACATGCCTTTCAACTTGTTGGTATCGATCATGCGACCATTCACATCTTCAATGGCCTTATTCAGATCTTCAATCTCTTTCTGAAGTCTTATCAGGTCTTCATCGTGTTCGTCAATACGTGTCTTCACACCATTGACCTCGTTGCCCAATGAATCCATTTTCGAGTTCAGCACAGACTCCAACGAGTCCATTTTTGAGTTGAGCAATTCATTGTCCTGCTGCATGCCGGCCATGTCATCCTCCAGTTTCTTGATTCTCTTCTTGAATCCGTCCAGGTGGAAACCGAGCATGATCTCGTTTGACCAAGGTGCTCCCGGGTTGCCGTCAATTCCGTTGAGCGTAAAGTCGTAAGCGTATGCAAGCGTGAATTTATCAGCGATCTTGAATCCGATACCTGCCACTGGACCCGTTTCTGCTCTCCAAGTGAATGCAGCCCATACGATCTCCTTGTAACCGAACTTCACGGTACCATCATAAGAGATGTTGGTGTTGTATGGCAACCATCGCACCATGGCCGAAGGCGCTATCAACCATTTGTCTTTGATCCAGAAGTCGTAACCCACATAGCCACTGAAGTGACGTGACAGGTCGTAGGTGAACTGGTCTTCCTTGCCTTTGGCCTGAAGCACAGCAATTGACTCGATGACGTGCGGTGCCGCAATACCGATCTCGAGCAATCCCTTCCAGCTGTAACGCAATCCAGCATCAAGATCGAACGAAGTGCTGCCGATGTTTCCGTTCTGAAGAATGATGTCGCTCGGATCCTCCACCACAGCATCGTTGAAGTTCAACTGTGTATGATTGATACCAACACCGACTCCCAACGAAAGTTGATGGTCGCTGGCCAACTTTATATCGTGTGCGTAGGCCAATTTTGCGTTGATGGTGCTTACGATGTTTGTTCGGTCGTAAACAAGGTTGGCTCCCACGTTGGTGTTTTTTCCAAGAGGCGTGTGTAGACTCAGCAACCCTGTGGTTGGCGACCCTTGCACGTTAGACCATTGGTTACGGTAGTTCAGGTAACCTACAAGCCCTTCGCTATACCCAGCGTTTGCCGGATTGATAAGGAAAAGGTTCTCCTTATAAAGGCTGGAGAGTCGGGTCTGCTGCGCGAACGCTGACCCACTTAGGCCAATGAGTCCGATCAAAAGAAGTGAAACGTATATCTTTCTCATTCGAGTTTGATTTCGAGTGTTGTGCTTAAATGCTTATTTCAAAATGGTTACTGCGCCATCAAAACGGTCTTCTCTACCATCGCATTCGATGATGTAGTAGTAGGTGCCATCCGGTAGTGGGTCGTTATTGAAGGTTCCTTTCCAATCGTTCTTGTACGAATTGTTGGAGTAGACCTCCAACCCCCAACGGTTGTACACTTTCAGAATACAATCAGAGTAGAAATCAATATTCCCGACATAGAATCGGTCGTTCGTTCCATCGCCATTAGGAGTGAAAAGATTCACTGGTTTCAGGTTGTAGTCCATGTTCACCGTAATGGTCACGTCTTCTTGAGACTGACAGCCGTTGTTATCCGTTCCGGTTACGGTATAGGTGAGTGTCTGTAGCGGACCGAAGCTTGTTGGCATATCCGTGTTCGGATTGTCAAGGAAAGTCGGTGGTACCCATTCGTAGGTGGCTGCCCCATCAACCCAAAGCGGCACGTTTTCGCCAAGGCTTATAGTGGTGTCGTTACTCAACGTGAGCTCTGGTAGCAACCATGAGTAAACCAGTATGTAGTTCTCTCCCTGGCAACCATTATCGTCTGTTATCAGCACATTGTACTCTCCCGTGGTGTCAACCGTAATGGTCTGAGACGTTTCGCCTGTGCTCCAAAGAGTAGGAGTTCCTACAGGGTTTACCGTCAGGTCAACGCTTTCTCCTTCACAGAAGAAAACAGGCCCGCCAGCCGTGATGATCGGGTTTGGTAGTGGCCATACATTCACGTAATGCTGAATGGTGTCGCGGCAGCCGTCTGTTGTGTACGCA
>JBFHEW010000430.1:0-3308 GCA_041583955.1 Bacteroidia bacterium
TCTACGCAGTTACGTTTGTATCAATGAATGGAAACCAGAGCATTGCTCAGAAAGTGACCCTCGGGCAGTAATACAGAACAGATGAAAAGACAGACACTATTTACCTTGTCACTTTGCCTCTTCCTAGTGGTGGTTTCCACCACGGTAATGGCACAACCGTTACCTCCTGCGCCAAACCCCAACGAAGGTGCTCCGTTGGATACTTCTGTGACACTGCTGCTGATGACCGGTTTTGCTTACGGAGCAATGAAACTGAGATCGAACAGGGTTACCAACTGACCCTTTTGTAATAACATCTTTCAAGGCCTCTATGCGCAATCAGTGTATGGAGGCTTTGCTTTTACCTCACGTCTGACAACATCCACATCGGATCTTGGTCTGAGATTGCGAAGTTCCGTTAACTTTACGTTCATGGAATGGCAGATATACATCGATGAGTTTCTAGAAGCCGGAAGCAGAAGCCTACTTCGATACGTGATCTTCGCTGGGGTTCCATATGTGTTGTTCTACGTGCTTCTCAGAAGCAAGGTCTTCAGAATGAAGATCCAACAGAAATTCCCAAAAGCGAAAGATGTGAAACGAGAAGTGCTCTACTCGTTGAGCTCCATTTCCATTTTTGCCATCATCAGCATGTTCACACTGCATTTGATCAAGAATGGACAGACCAACGTGTATGGCGACCTGAGTGAATACGGTACGCTCTACTTTGCTCTAAGCATCCCCTTGCTGATCATCCTACACGACACGTATTTCTATTGGACACACCGCGGCATGCACTGGAAGCCGATTTTCAAATACGTGCATTTGGTGCACCACAAGAGTACAGACCCAACGCCTTGGGCAGCGTTCTCGTTCCATCCGTTTGAGGCCATTGTTCAAGGGGCTTTCGTGCCGATCATATTCGTGCTGTTGCCCGTTCATCCCGCTGCAATTCTCACATGGGCGCTGTATCAGTTCACACTGAATGTAGGCGGTCATTTGGGCTTTGAACTGTTTCCAAGCGGTTTCACAACAAACAAGCTTACACGCTGGCACAATACTTCCACGCATCATAACATGCATCACAAGTATTTCAGCTGCAATTACAGCCTCTACTTCAATGTTTGGGACCGTCTGATGGGCACCAACCACGCCAAGTATGACGAATCCTTTGAAGAGGTGTGTGCGCGAAGAGCAAAAGACCCGGAACAGGTCAGTTCGCAGACCGCTTGATAACCGGCAACTCCACCCTACTCGGATACACGAACGAACGATAGAACGTGTACTGCGGTTCATCGTTGGTCATGTTTCGGAACTGGTCGGCATCGGCACCAGCAATGGCAATGCGAACGCGGTGGCCTTTCTTGAACAGATAAGAGATGGGCAGCATGCTGAACTGCAGCTCCGCAACCTCGCCAGGAACAAGTGGCTGTCCGTCTTCTCTCAGGAATGAATGGTAAGGCCCAACTTGCTTGTAAGGCGCTTTCTCGTTACTCACCTTGCGGTGAAGGGCACGCAATTCGCCTTCGGTCACGTACTGCACTTTTCCGTTCTCGTCAATGTCTTCGAGGTAAACGAAAACCTGCGCATCGTTGGTAGATGAACTCATGAAAATATCTACCAAGGCGTGGCCAGTTACCTCCATGTCCTCTGTCAACGGTTCCGAATCGTAAACCAGGAGCAGCGTGTCTCGCTCTGTTCTGTCCGGATACGTGTGAGGCGTTTTCAGCTGACCTGAAACCGAACGGAACTTGACGTACATGCCCATGGTGGTGGTAGAGTCAACCTGATAGGTATCTGAACCGCTCGGTGAATCGCGCCATTGTCTCACATCAGTGGCTGAGGTGTTAAGTTCGGCCAACGCTTTCTCGAATTTCTCTTCCACCGCTCTGTAGGCATCCAGTTTCTTCTCATCGGCAGGCGACACGGTTCCTTCTCCCTCCAGTTTTTTCAACACATCGAGCATTCCGGTGCTCTTTAGGCGATTAATGGAGTCTCCCCAGAATTTCATCTCTGCCTTCTTCTGCTCATGATCGGAATAATTGTTTCTCCAAGTGAGTGTGTTTCCCTCATCAAACAACACCGGACGGTATTCGGTGTCCTTCGGTGGCCATACATCCGAAGCTTTCCATTTCTCCTCCACCATGGTGAAATAATGAACCGGTTTTTCCTTGGTGATGCCGGTTTCCCAACCCTTCAGGTGATGGTCGAAAAAGCGAAGCACCTCTCCTATATGGTCAAATCCGGAATGCCCGGGATTGGTGTGTCCGGCATTGAAACTTCCGCCATGCTCCCACGGACCGAGGATCAACTTGTTCTTGGGATTGGTGAGCGTGAGGTAGCGTTTTACGGCTGCATCGTTGTACGAACCATCGAACCAACCACTCCAACTGTAAATGGCAGCCCCGCTGGCGTCCTGGTCTTTCCAGAAGGAGTGAGGACTGAAAACATCCGAATTGACGGAGGCCTTGCTTTTGGCCTTGTCATCGCGGTAAACGATGGTCAGCGCGCCATCATTCACATTCGCATTCTGCTTGTGGTCTTCCTGCGCTTTTTCGAACACGCCCTCAGCGCTTCTTCCACCGTAGATCTTTTTGGGAACGGTAACGCCTTTCACGAATTTCTTGGCCTTTCCGGCCTTCGGAGGCAGTTCATTCCTATCGAGCGCTTCGTTGGCCTCTCCCCAAACCTCTGTGAAACCGATGTTGTGGATGCCACCCGGGAACGCATTATCAGGATAGACATCGAACAGCGAGTACATGTTGACCACCGCTTTCACAGCCGGATGTTTTTCAATGGCCGTGAATTCGGATGTGGTGCCACTGTACGAAACCCCGGCAACTCCAACAATGCCATTGCTCCACGATTGGGCAACGATGTGATCCACGATCTCGGTCATATCCTTCCGTTCGGCCTCGGTCCACGGATGGGCACGCCACCCTTCTGATGCACCGGATCCACGCGAATCTACACTGACAAGGGCGTAGCCATTGGCAAGAATGGTCTTGAAGAACTTGCCCAACGGACCGTTGGGTGCCTTGCTGAGCCAGCTGTATGGCCACTTAAGACCGAAATCGCGCCAGTAGCGCCATTGATGAAGCACGGTGGGGAATTTTCCGAGGTCGCCTTTCTTGACCTTGGGAACGTAAACATCGATGGCGATCTTCACGCTGTCGCGCATCACCAGATAATAGCTGTCGCGGGTGTAATTCTTGAACTTGGCCGTTTTCTCCCAGTCGTACTTGGCAGGAGACTCCTGATTGGAATCTGACGGCACATACCCTTTCGGGTCCTTGTATTGCGCCTGCGCGATGAAAAATGAAAAGAGA
>JBFHEW010000431.1:0-3301 GCA_041583955.1 Bacteroidia bacterium
GTAGGGTCGATCGAATAGAAAATAGAACTGATGTTCGGGATGTGCTTGCGTTATCAATTTCAACGTCTCATACGAGAAGCGTCCCAATCCTTCCAATCGGTCCTTTAATAACAGCCTTGTATTTACAGCAATTCGCACCGCGCCAATGTAATAAAAGCGCTCAACCCGTGGTGAGTTGCGTGTTTTCAAATGGTAGATTTGCTGCAGACCATGCAACGAAAGTTCTTATCCAACCTCGCGTTTCTGCTGTTTCTGAATCTGCTGGTAAAGCCTTTTTGGATCTTCGGTATTGATCGGGCCGTGCAGAATGAGGTGGGTACAGCGGTCTACGGTTCCTATTTCGCCCTCTTCAATTTCGCGTTCATTCTCAACGTGTTCCTTGATCTGGGAATCAGCAATTTCAACAACCGGAACGTATCGCAACACGAGCATCTGCTGGGTAAATACTTTCCGCGCATTGTGGCCTTGCGTTTCATGCTGGCTCTGGCATACATGCTCATCTGCTTGATCATTGGCATTGCAATGAGCTACTCGTATGATCAGATGCTGATGTTGGCGCTATTATGTTTCAATCAGTTTCTGCTATCCTCCATCCTGTTTCTGCGTTCCAATATTGCCGGTCTGCAGCTATTCCGAATCGATAGTGTGGTATCCATCATGGACCGTCTGCTGATGATACTCACCTGCGGGTGGATGCTGTATGTGGTGGAAAGCGACACTCCTTTCCAAATCGAATGGTTCGTTTACTTACAGACATTCGCCTATTCGGTGACGGCCCTATTTGCCTTAGGCGTGGTGCTGAAACGAGGCGGCCCCTTCACGCTGAGATGGAATCCGGCCATGTTGGTGCTCATCCTGAAACAAAGCCTACCATTTGCGCTGCTCATTCTACTCATGAGTATCTATGGAAGGGTCGATTCCGTGCTGCTTGAACGCATGCTTCCAGACGGAAAGGAGCAAACGGGAATCTACGCACAGGCATTCAGGTTATTGGATGCATCGAACATGATCGCTTACCTGTTTGCCGTGCTACTGCTGCCCATGTTCTCCCGTATGCTCAAATTGAAGGAGGATGTGAAGCCGCTCGTTCACATGGCATCCAAACTGATTCTCATCCCGGCATTCACCTTGGGAGTGATCTGCTGGAACCATGCTACCGACATCATGTCGCTGCTGTATTCGCATCATGCGTTGGAATCAGGACGCATCCTTTCGTTACTCATGTTTTCGCTCATACCGATGGCGGGCGCGTACATAATAGGTACGCTTCTCACTGCAAATGGCAGTCTTAAACAACTCAATATCATTGCTTTAATCGGTGTCATATCAAGTCTTTTATTCAACGTGTTGCTCATTCCAAAACTAGGAGCCTACGGGGCAGCTGTAACCTGTTTCATCACGCAATTGCTGGCTTTTCTACTTCAACTTATATTGGCCGTGAAGCTGTTCGGATTCAAGGCAGACAAACAACTTCTCATACTGACGGTCTCCATTATTTCCGTTCTGACCATTGGATGGTTCAGTACCGGATTGGAGTGGAAAGCAGGTGCTGCAACAATGGTCTTTGCAGGTGGGCTTGTCACCCTTGGCGCACTGATTCCGGATCTTAGGATGCTACGTAAATTGAGCATGAATTGAACACCGCGTAGAGCCAAGTTCCGCTTCTAAAAATTTCTACTTTTGCCCACTTGATTCAAATAGGAAATGTCGAAGGAAAAAAATGAACTGAATAGCGGGCTGGATTTCGACTCATCGAACCTCTTGTTGTTCGCAGTAAGATGGAGAAAACCATTGATCATCGTATCGGTTGCCGCAGCAGTACTTTCTGCCATATTCTCTGCACCGATATTCATTACACCGAAGTTCGAGAGCACGGTCATCATGTTCCCAACGTCCACGGCATCCATTTCCAAATCGCTGCTGGCCAAGAACAATGTTGCCAAAGAAGACCTCCTTTCATTCGGTGAGGAAGAACAGGCCGAGCAACTCATTCAGATACTCAACTCGGATGAGATACGTGCTCGAGTTGTGGAGAAGTACGATCTGATGAACCATTACAAGATCGACACGGCCGACCGTTACAGCCAGACCAAACTCTTCAAGGAATACGAAAGCAACATCACTTACAAGCGAACGGAGTTCCAATCCGTCAGGATCGATGTGCTGGATTCGGACCGTTTTCTGGCTGCCGACATCGCCAACGACATTGCGGCCTTGGTAGATTCGGTGAAGAACCGGATGCAGAAGGAACGCGCGTACAAGGCCATGGCCATTGCACAGGCGGAATACGAGGAAATGAAGGCCTACGTGAAGGAATTGGAGGATTCGCTCAATACCATGCGCGAAATGGGTGTGAACGACTACGAATCGATGTCGGAACGTTTCAACGAATATTACGCCAAGGCCATCTTGGAAGGGAATACACGCGCTGCTGAGAAATTGGCAGAACAGCTTCGCATCCTTTCGAAATACGGTGGTGCTTACGTTTCCATACGGGATATGCTTGAGCACGAGAAAGAGCAGCTGAGCCACCTCCGAGCCAAGTATCAGGAAGCAAAGGTTGATGCCGAACAGACGCTTCCACACAAATTCATTGTGAACAACGCTTTTCCTGCAGAGAAGAAAAGCTACCCGATCAGATGGTTGATCGTTCTCGTATCGACCTTGTCCACGTTCATTCTTGCCCTCCTTGTCATCATCGGTTACGAGAACCTAACCAAAGTTAAAGAGCAGTAAGATGAGTACGTATCAGAACAACTCCGAATTGATCCGATTGGTGACCAGATGGTGGAAACAGCTGTTGGGCGTTGCCGCGCTCGCAATGGTGCTTGCCATCGTCTTCTCCAGCCCATTCATCATTACGCCCAAATACAAGTCGTTTGCGGTTCTCTACCCGGCCAACATCATTCCAATGGGTAACGAAACCCCAACGGAACAAATGCTACAGGTATTGGAGTCTGATGTGATCCGCGACTCGGTGACCAACATGTACCACCTTTACGAAGCCTACGGAATCGACCCGAGCAGCAGATCAGCCAATTCTGACCTCATCAAGCGGTATCAGGAAAGCGTCACCTTCCGCAAAACGGAGTACGAATCGGTTGTTGTTGAGGTATTGGACAAAGACCCGGTTCAAGCACGCGATATGGTTGAATCCATTATTTTCTTCTTCAACAGAAAGGAACGATTCCTACAACAGGAAAAAGCCATGGAATTGGTGAAGATCCTGGACACGCAGGTGACCAAGAAACGTGCTGAAATGGACAGCATGGAAGCCATTCTTACAGGCATCAGGCAGAAC
>JBFHEW010000432.1:0-3299 GCA_041583955.1 Bacteroidia bacterium
ACCATACCATCCACAGCTATCTTTTCGCCCGGTTTAACAAGAAGCGTATCGCCTACATTCACTTCCTCTATGGCCACTTCCTCCTGATTTCCGTCTGCTCTGACGACAAGCACGGTGCGTGGTTGCAAACCCATCAACTTCTTGATAGCTGACGAGGTATTTCCTTTGGCTTTTTCTTCGAGTAGCTTGCCAAGAAGGATGAAGGCTATGACTACCGCTGCCACTTCAAAATAGACATGGCTTTCAAGTCCCTGATTCTGCCAGTATTCTGGAAAAAGCGTATTGAAAACACTGAAGATGTAGGCCACGCCCGTACTCAGCGCTACCAAGGTATCCATGTTGGTAGAGCGATGCTTGGCCTGTTTCCAAGCATTCACAAAGAAGTCTTTACCGAAGTACAGCACAACAGGCGTTGATAGCGCCCACATGATTTCGTTGGCATAAGGCATATGCATGAAGAACATGCCGATAATCACCGTTGGAAGCGCAAAGAAGATGGCGCCCCAGGTTCTGCGTTGCAATGCCGCATATTGCTTTTCGTGAAGCTCCTCAAGCGTTTCTTGGCTTCCTTTCTGATTGTCCATCAAATCGTATCCTATGGCTTGCACCGCTTCTTGCAAGGACTTGAAAGTGACCGTTTCGGGTATCATTTCCACCTGCACCGAAGCATTGGCGTAATTCACGCTCGCGTTCACCACGCCATGCTGTGCTTTGATGATGCTCTCCACGCTGATGGCGCAAGAGGCGCAGGTCATTTTTAGCACGTTGTAGTTGTTCTTTACCGTGGTCACTCCGTAACCAAGGTCGCGAATGGCCTTTACCGCATCGGGTAGGGCAGCACTGTTTACTTCCGCACGCCTGTTATTGAGTTCAACTTTGTGGGTTTTTATTCCCTTCAGTTCCTTCAAACCTTTGTCAACGATGAGCGCGCAATGCTCGCTTTCCACTCCCTCTAAGGGAATGTATATCATTGGATTATCGTTCTGTGTCATGATCTTGAAATTAGATTACGGCACAAAGGTGCAGGGCCGGTTGGCCTCGCATGTTACACTATACGTCCTAAGGATTGTAAGATTTACACCTCGTCTAAGGGCAGACGCTTGTTGCCCTTGATGTTTTTGAAGTGACTTGGCGTGAGCCCCGTGACCTTTTTGAATTGATTGCTTAGATAGGCAACGCTCGAATAATTGAGGCGATAAGCGATCTCACTCAGCGAAAGCTCATCATACACCAACAATTCCTTCACCTTTTCAATGCGCTGGGCTATGTAGTACTTCTCGATGGTGACACCTTCAACCTCCGAAAACAGGTTACTGATGTATTTATAGTCGTGCCCGATCTCCTGCGCCAAATGGTCTGAGAGGTTCGTTTTCAATCCCACTTCGCTGTGATGAACGAGTTTTACCACCTCATTCTTCACCTGCTCAATCATCCTGCTTTTCTTATCGTCAATCAGCTCAAAGCCCAATTGCAACAGCATTTCAGTCAACTCTTTTTTCTGTTCGTCAGTAGGCGCGTACTGCAATTCCACTTGCCCCAGTTCCACTAAAATGGGTTCAAAGCCGCGCTTTTCCATTTCTGCCTTCACCACCATCTTGCAGCGGTTGCAGACCATGTTCTTGATGTAAAGTTTGGATGCATTCATGGCGAATGGTATGGTATGACGAAGTTAGTTGGAATGCCGAGATCTTGAGGGCGTTTTTAACGGATGAACTTAAAATTAGAGGCAGCTAGGCGCACTCAAAAGCAAACGAATCACACGTTGCCACAGTTTGTAACAAACGGTTTACATTCGAGAAACTAACTGTTACAACTATGGCAAAACTTGTCACAACAAAAGAAAAATACGGGGTCTCAGTCGCAGCGCGGATAGACCCAGATATAGCTCATGAAATTGCGGCTAGAGCTGAAAGAATAGGCGTTAGCATGGCGAAAATGTTGAGCCTTATTATTTCCAGGGGAATAAATACTCCAACCCCTGATTATGAATCGGTTGAGCGCATCAATGAGTTGGAGAATCAGGTGGAAGAAAATGACTTGGAACTTGAAAGGCTACAAAACTTCTATCGCAAGGCAGCTGCGGAACTAATCAGTAGAATAGCTGAAACCGATTCCGAAAAGGTTCGAATGATAGAAATTTACAATGACATACTTGTTGCAATTGACTGGGATGGAAACGATGAAGCCTGATTCGGATTTGAATGAAATGCCCAGAATATCCGACAAGGATATGGCAATTTTGATCGTTATAGTTTTGGTCGGTGCGGGGCTGTTGTTCGTGGCTGTTAAAGCTTTATTTAAAACGTCTGTGTCATCACCAGTCGAGGTAATCAAGGAGTCAGCACTAAGTGCGGCAGACATCGCCACGATGTTGAATGTTTAACGGATTTTGGCAGCCTAAATGATCATGTTCTCCGGCACTGATCTTTACGCAATCATCCCATTCACAAACACTTCTACAAACTCCTTCATCCTATCGATGATGCGTTCGCCTATGGTGCGGGCTTTTAATATGCTTGGGCGCTGTTCCATGCAAGCGAAGACTTCTTGCTGCAATGGTTCGCGGTTGGTGAAGATGTAAGCTTCAATCAGATTGCTGAACTGCTTCTGGTCCAAGTGCTCTTCATCGCAGAGCTTTTTGAGTGCCAATACTTTCTCGTCTTCCCAAAACTTCTTGAACTCATCTTCAATGTCGTCCTCATCTGTCAATAGCGGCATCATATCTCTGATGAACTTCTCAATGAGGTCGCGCTTACTGCGTAATTCCACATCGCTCGAAAGCATTTCGAGTATCTTCTTGGTCTGTTCTTTCTTATCCTGCTCGTTTGTGGTTTGCTGTTGTTTAGCCAACAACTTGAGGATGTAGGCCACATTGATGGTGTCGCTGTGTATCAGTTCCACCTCAAAGTCAATGTCGTTGAGGATGGACTCTTTCTGAGCAGCTTCCGACTTCGCTTCCTGTCGCAGGTCTAAATACTTTCCTGTGTACTTCGCAAACCAATCCTCTTTCATGGGGAGTTCTTCCCAGCTGAACTCGGTATAGGTCTTCAGCACGTTGAGCGTACGAATGAGTTCTCTGAACGCCTTGATGAACGCAAACTTGTCTTCTTCGCTTTTGAAGGAGCTTATGCTTTCTAAGGTTGGAGCAACACCAAGAACACCTATGTATTTCTCTGTGAGGTCTTGCAATACCTTCTCGTACTCGGGTAGGAAGATGATCTCTTTCGCTTCCTTATTGCTGAAGAGGGCAATGGCCTCATCCGTGGCTTCTTTCAAGTTGCGATAGCAAAGGATGTTGC
>JBFHEW010000433.1:0-3299 GCA_041583955.1 Bacteroidia bacterium
CATCTACCGCCAAAATAAAGTTTTCCGGTCACTGCTTCGCGATCGTTGCCCGAGATCCGGAACAGGTATGGTCCGGCCTCGTATCCGGAGGACTCAATGAGGAAGTCGCTATCGGTGCCGTTTTCGGTGTAAACCCTGTTACCAACCCGGTCAAACACTTCGAGCAACACTTTCCTGTTCTGGTTATTGGTGAACATGATGCGGTGCGTGTTGGCGATGTGATCCGAGAATATCACATGATCGGCCTTGCCGAAATCTTCGAAGAATACACTTCTGGGTTCAGTGAATCCCTGAAATCCGAGTTCCAACTTGTACGTGTTCAGGCTATTGCGCACCGGGTCTGCATCAAAGTATGTGATGGTT
Organism: Bacteroidia bacterium; assembly: GCA_041583955.1. Taxonomy (GTDB): domain Bacteria; phylum Bacteroidota; class Bacteroidia; order UBA10329; family UBA10329; genus UBA10329. The sequence goes on from JBFHEW010000433.1 coordinate 364, forward strand.
TCGTCTTTCGTGAAGTCGCCACATATACCCGGAACTTCTCCTATCTGAACGAACTCACCGGCATCGTTTTCTCTGAATATCTTTGTTCCTCGGCACTGCTGTCCTCCTGCAATAACCCATTTCAACACCACACCGTTAGATTGTTTGATGGCATTGAATGACCGGAGAATAGGGTGGGCAGACTGAGCATTTCCGAACAACGGAAGACCTACAAGCAACAGAAGCACGTGAATCGGGTTTCTCATTACGACACCAAGTTAACGATCCGCAGCTTCATTTGGTTGTTGTTCAGCTTACAATTCATCATCATTGCCATTACATTCTACAGTAATTACCAATTCTAATTACGTTTGCATCAAGTGAGAAAAGACATACATATCCCGAAAGTGGAAGGCGTTTCGATGGCAGTGGTCAAAGAAACCGATGACGCACCCGTTGAGTGGGGCGTGTACCTGATAAACCACAAGACCGTTGAGCTTAAGAACATCATCATTGCCTCAAAAGGCTACGGCAACATTGATAACGACGAGATAAGGACGTCCACCCTGCGCCATTTCTTTGACGGATTGGCAGCCAACTCCTGCCAGAAGGTGGAAAAGATAATGCCTGAGGTGTTCGGACTGAACAACGAATACATGCTTACTTTTTACATCGATGGGGTCATCCACGACCGCAAGTATATTTTTGTTCCGGACAGCGTGGTGGAAGACAACCTCATTCAAATACCTTTGGTAGACAGACCAGGAATCCTGATCCGCTGACCATGTTACTTCATCTCGACCTCACCAAGATCCTGTTTCTCGACATAGAGACCGTTCCACAGTGTGCCGATTACCAGCAGCTGGACGAAACAATGGCTTCGCTCTGGGACGATAAGGCCAGCAAGCTTTCGAAAGAGGAAAAGACCGGTGAAGAGATGTACGAACGTGCCGGGATCTATGCCGAATTCGGAAAGATCATCTGCATATCAGTAGGTGCATTCAAACTGAGGGAGGGAGGCAAAATGGAGTTCCGGCTTCATTCCTATTATGGTGATGATGAGTATGAACTGCTCCGCGAATTCGCTGAAATGCTGAACCATCATTACAACGCCCCTAATCAGTTGCTCTGCGGACATAACGGAAAGGAGTTCGATTTCCCATACATTGCAAGAAGGATGGTTGTTAACCGGATACCACTCCCGAAGATCCTGAACATGGTGGGTAAGAAACCATGGGAAGTACAACACCTTGACACCATGGAGCTTTGGAAATTCGGAGACTGGAAGAGCTATACCTCCCTCAAATTGCTTACGCACGTGCTGGGTGTGCCCACTCCGAAGACGGATATTGAAGGTAAAGACGTGGCGCGTGTTTATTATGAAGAAAAAGACCTTGATCGGATTGAACAATATTGTAAACGCGATACCTTGGCGGTGGCGCAGCTATTGCTCCGTTTCAGAGGTGAGGAAATATTGGATAACGATCAAATTGTAGGATTATGAGGGCGGTACTTTGCATAATTGTCACCTGTACGCTTTTCTCGTGCGGCCCGAAACCGGACGTGCTCGCTCCTATCATGGGGCAGGAAAAAGGTCATTTCCGAGGGAGCTACATCGGTGATGAGTACGGCAAGGTGCTGAAGAAAGTGGCGCAGGACAACCCTACCGCCAGCGAAGAAGGCGTGCTGAACTGCGAGTTCGTTGCGGAGGATGCCGAGATATTGGTGAGATACGACTTTGATCAGGACAGACTCTACGCCATACAGGCAGATATCTTCTTTGCCGATACGGCCAGCATGAGCAACTTCCAGCAAACGTTGGTAAACCATTACAACACAAGTTATGGCGAGGTGGATATGGGTGGCGGATTCCTCGTATGGCGGCATCGCAATGCCGGTATTGAGGTGGAGGTTGCGCTGGCCGATGAGAGCATCGAATTCGGCCAACCGAAGCTCTCCCTCACTATTTATAATTTTGACAACTGATCAATCGAACGCATGTCGGATAGAAAACTGTTGGAAATAAAGAACCTCGTTACCGAATTCCGTACTGACGGAGAAGTGGTGAAGGCGGTGAATGACGTTAGTTTCACGCTCAATAGAGGAGAAACCATAGGTATTGTAGGAGAGTCGGGTTCTGGAAAATCCGTTACATCGCTTTCCGTAATGCGACTGATACCGAACCCTCCGGGAACCATCTCGGGAGGACAGATCCTGTTCCACAAGGATGAGAACTCATCTGTTGACCTTGTTAAGATCAGCGAGCCAGAAATGCGTGCCATCCGCGGTAACGACATTGCCATGATCTTTCAGGAACCAATGACCTCGTTGAATCCTGTTTTCACCTGTGGTGATCAGGTGATGGAAGCCATCCTACTGCATCAGAAAGTGAACCGGAAGGAGGCAAAGGAAAAGACCATTGCGCTCTTCAAAGAGGTTCAGCTACCGCGTCCGGAAGCGATCTTCGACCAGTATCCGCATCAGATATCGGGCGGGCAGAAGCAGCGGGTAATGATAGCCATGGCCATGAGCTGCAATCCGAGCATCCTTATTGCCGATGAGCCTACCACGGCACTTGACGTGACGGTACAACAGACCATTCTCGACCTGATGTTGAAGCTTCAGCGCGAGCACGATATGGGTATCATGTTCATTACACACGATCTCGGTGTCATTGCCGAACTGGCCGATAAGGTGGTGGTGATGTACAAGGGCAAGATTGTGGAGCAGGGCCCGGTGTTGGAGATCTTCAGCAACCCACAGCACCCATACACCAAAGGACTGTTGGCGTGCCGACCACCATTGGATGTGCGCCTCAAAAGACTCCCTATCGTTTCCGATTTCATGAACCTTGACGAAGCCGGCAACATTCAGGAAATTGTGCAAAGCGTTACGGAGGCGACCGAAAAGGAAATACAGACCGTTGCCGAGCGCGAAGCGGCACACAAGCAGCTCTA
>JBFHEW010000434.1:0-3294 GCA_041583955.1 Bacteroidia bacterium
ACCCATGGCCCGTTCAGGAAACAGAACATGGGCATGGGAGGATCGATCTTCGCAGACATCACGGGGCCAACGAGCCGGGTGGGTTTCTACCTCTCGTATGCGTACCACCTGAAGTTGTCTAAGTCGTTGAAGTTGGGAATGGGATTGAGTTTCGGTCTGTTGCAGTACCGTATCGATGGCACGAAGGTGACGCTTTACGAGAACGGTGACCCGGTATTCCCGAACCAGATGATGACGGTGTATACGGCCGATGCGACCTTCGGATTGAACCTGAAGCACAAGAATTTCAACGTGGGTATCTCGTTGCCACAGCTTATCGGTAACGACCTGAAGTTCTTGGAGAACCAGGACAACCCGGAGAGCCGTTTGGCGCGCCACTACATGTTGATGGGGGGTTACACATTCCATGTGGGCGATTTCGGTATTCAGCCGAACGTGCTGTTGAAGTATGTATTCCCTGCTCCGCCACAGTTCGATGCGGGTCTGAAATTGGATTGGAGGGATCAGTTCTGGATCGGAGCCTCTTACCGCCACGAGGATGCCGTGTCTTTCATGGGTGGATTGGCGTATAAGGATTTCCTTGTGATCGCTTACAGCTACGACATGACGACCTCGAACCTGAGAAACTATTCGAATGGAACCCACGAGATGATGGTGGGTGTACGTTTCCGTCCTTGGAAGAAGGTAGCGACCGAGAATCCGGACGCTGCCCCTGCGGGAGATGGGGAATGATCCGAAGCAACAGTAAAACACAAAGGGCTCCACACCATGTGCGGAGCCCTTTTTTCATTTTCAGCATGGCATCTTCCGTAAACCAATCGGCCAATACTCACCCTCAAATCATTTCAGGGCCTTGTTGCGTGCTGCACGGTCTCAGTTGAGACCGATGGGCAATGGACCTCCCGAATGACGGTCGATGATCAATTGGAGCAGCTCGAGGCGGTAACCGAACTCTTCCCAGAGTCTGATCTGCCCTTCGCGCTGAACGGACAGCATCTCGTAGTCGCGTATGACGCTATCTACGTACTTCAACAGGTCTTTCTCGATATTGCCCTGGTAGGAGATGGATGACTCGAGGTCTTCGATGGCGTCATTGAACCCCATGAGGTCGGTGGCGAGCTCGGGTGCGTTGTAACCGAGGGTGAAGAGGCTGGAGAGCTCATCGTAGATGCGTATGGTGTATGACTCATCGCGGGTCACGATGTGGTTGAAGATGTCCAAGACCTCCACGTAGTGGTGGTGCAGGACGGAACATTGCTCGGCCAACAGGTGGAGTTCCTCATTGGCACGGTTGACGGCCTGGTCGAGTTCATCGCCTTTGGGGTATTTACCGATCTCGAGGGATTCTTGCACGATGGTGGCGAGGTCCTGTGCCTCTCTGAGTATTGGCTCCACCACGAGGTAATGGCTATTGGCCGCTTCGAGGAGCTTGGAGAGCCGCTCGGCCTTGGCTGCAAGGGCTTTGACCTCTTCTACGGCATCATCGCACAGGATGATGGCATGTGCGAGGCCATCTGCCATCTGTTGGTCGGTGTGTGTCCATGGGACCTGATCGTTGTATGGGTACTCGATCTGCCCGATACGGCATTTTATCTGACGGATTTCCATAACGCTGAAACAAGGGGGATATGACCTTGTAACACTAAGTTAATGGTTTCTGGAAAATGGTGAAACAGGAAAATGCAGGTGAAGCGGGCGGTGCTTTCTCCCGGTGGGGTGTTAGGGGTGGAAGGGTTGCAATGGCGTTGCAACCGGATTCCGAAGTACATTTCAGAATCTGCGGAGTTTGCGCGCGTATTTCATGTGGTCGTCTACTTTTTGGAGATGTCCTTTTGCAATGCGTAGCATGTCGTACCACTCAGCTAGAAGATACCGTTGCTTTTCGAGGTAACGCCATACGCCAGACATGTACCAATGGATGGTTGTGGGTGACATGCCATTGGTGTTTTTCAATGCCTTGAGACCTTTTTTACACTGGCGTTCTTCCTCGTTCTTGAAACGCTTGAGTTTCTTGTTGATGAGGATGAACTTGTTCTCGGCCAGCCTGACATTGTTGTAAATGAAGTGCTCAGACATCCTTCGGTGTTCTTCGTCCATTGTAACGAGGTACTTCTCGGTGCGTTTGGCCTTGTTCTTGACCGAGTTGTACTTTTTTCTGAACTCGGCCATTCTGGCCACGCCTTGTTCATATGCCAAATAGGCCTCTTCCGGTGTGTTGAAGGGTTCAAGCCTTGTGCTAATATCATGGTAGTAATACATGGTACGCTGATTTGATCAACACCAAGATAATGGATCCGCACCAACTTGACAATGTATTGTGAAAAACGTTTGCTGCCGGTCTGGTTCGGGTTTAGGGGCGGATTCTGATGAATAGTTCGTTGGGAACGTAAATAGGTTGAGAAGGCGCCAGCAACGTTTGTACAAACCTTGAGCCATGACACGAAATGACTTTATGAACTTCTTCCGCGATGATGAGGCTTTGGCCACGCTCTCGACAGACGATCGCGTGGAGGTGTTCCTTCAGATCCTTCCTGGGGATTCGGATATTACTACGGAGCTGCTTGAACGGTTGTTGAGGGATTATTGTGCAGGGGATTCCATTGGGTCGGAGAATGAACCGATTCCGCGCTCTTCCTCAGACCATTGAATAAACGGTTTGAAAGAAGGGGGCTGTTCGGGTTTAGGGGCGGAAGCTAACTACGAAATCGACTTGGAGCGATTTTCTGCCGAATAGCCAAGCACCAATGACATGATGGCAAACTCATAGAAGAGACAAACAGGAAACATAAAAGAATAACAGTTAAAAGTCCAGAATCAAATAAAGTGGACTGTTCTTCTGACTTCATACACTTCCGGTACCATAACACTACGTTGCGATCGCGGGTTTACTAGTAGTTCGCAGATTGAGATTCAACCTTGACTCTAAGTGCTCGAGAAATTTCAACCCTCGCTTTCTCAAATATGCGTTGCTCAGAATTCGATACTGAATTATACTCCAAATCAGAAAGTAGGTTCATAAATTCTGACAAGACATTTAAGCCAATTGAATCAGCGTTATTAAGAGATTGATAATACGGATGAGCCTCATTAACAATGGTTGTGATTTTAGCATTACGATACTTAGGCTCCCAAAGAGACCCATCGCTCACTCTGTCAATAGTAATGTTCAAATCAGGTTCTGGCGCATCTTCTTTAACTTGAGATATTTTAATCCTCCTATGATTGCCGTAAGATTCAGGGACACCCTTTTTGTTAATCTCGTAGAATTCTAACAGCTTATTAAATATTGCTGCA
>JBFHEW010000435.1:0-3292 GCA_041583955.1 Bacteroidia bacterium
ATCAATATCCGATTGATAAACCGACCCACTCTGACCGGAAACGGCCACCGGAGTACCTGGATGACAAAGAGCGATCAATTGCTCTTGACTGAAGGTGAACGCACGTATATCGCCCCAACATGCAAACTCTGCATCTTCGAACAAAGGTGGGGTAGGCTGCCAATTCCCTGGTCCTTCCGGAACGGTGGCAGAGCAATTGAGCACATCCAAGTAACCATCTGTGTCGGCCCATACGTTGAGCGCATCGCCAAGCAATTCACCGAACGCTCTCGACCTGTTTACAACCACCTCCCCTATTCCGGCCGCTGCGTATTCCCGCTCATGATTCACATAAGTGGAATTGATAACATTCTTGATATTGAGCGGTGCGTTCTGAAATTGATTGAGCAGCACGGTTCGCATGGCAGATTCGGAAATGATGCCGTAACTGTAGCTCAGGTCAGGGTTGGTGGTTGGGAGCTCGTCCAAACCTTGCAGTTGGCCTACCAACGAGCGCATATCGTCATAACCCATGGCGTATCCTTCGTAGTAGGCAATGCTTGCGTAGGCCAGCATTCTCGATGTTTCGGGTCCGGAAAGGTTTGTGGCGCGGATAACGGCCGGAAGCAACTCCAACCATTCGCCTAATTGTGCTGGGGAGGTCCTTCCTTCAATATTCTCAACGCGGAGCGGTCTATCTTCTTCGCACCCGGTAGGAACGATCAGAAACACAAGCACAACCAGCCATAGCAGGCCTATTCTCTTCAAAGACATGACAAAATTTTAGAACTCTGAAATTAGCTAATTATCCCACCGAGGATGTCACTATCTGACGGTTCACCTTTTTAATGAGGCCTAAAAGCACTCGGCCCGGACCAACCTCAGTGAACGAAGTGGCACCATCCCGAATCATCTGATTGACAGTCTGTGTCCACTTTACCGGAGCGGTCAGTTGCGCTATGAGATTAGACTTGATGATGTCCGGGTTGGACACGACCTGACCGGTAACGTTCTGGTATATCGGACAGATCGGCTTGGAAACAGAGGTACTCAGAATGGCCTCTTCCAATTCAAGCTTTGCCGGTTCCATCAACGGGCTATGAAATGCCCCGCCCACATTGAGTTTAATGGCCCTGAGCGCTCCTGCCTCGGTCAGTTTCTTGCATGCGATGTCAACACCTTTGTTGCTGCCGCTTATCACTATCTGTCCGGGACAATTGTAATTGGCAGGCACTACCACTTCATCAATGGAAGCGCAAATGCTTGCAACCGTTTCATCCTCCATTCCGAGTATGGCCGCCATGGTAGACGGATTGAGTTCGCAGGCCTTTTGCATGGCCAGTGCCCGTTTCGATACCAATTTCAGGCCGTCTTCAAACGTAAGCGACTTATTGGCAACAAGAGCAGAGAACTCGCCCAACGAGTGGCCGGCTACCATTTCGGGTACAAAATCCTCCATGGTCAATGCGGCAATGACCGAGTGTAAAAAGATGGCAGGCTGAGTAACACTTGTCTTCTTCAGGTCCTCTTCCTCTCCATTGAACATGATATCGGTGATGCTGAAACCGAGGATCTTGTCTGCTTTATCAAAGTAAGCCTTGGCCTCTGAAGAACTCTCGTACAGTTCTTTTCCCATACCGGGAAACTGCGAGCCTTGGCCCGGAAAAACGTATGCTTTCATGTGTTGTTCAAATTCAGTCTCCGTAATACTCCACGTAGTTGTTCTCCGTCTCTATCAGTTTGATGTAGTGAAGTGTGGCCCCTTTCTGAGCTATCAATGGCGCCAGGATCTTCCAGAATTCCATGGCTAGGATCTCTGTAGATGGCAACTTGCCCAGCATGAAATCAACATCGAGATTCAGGTTCTTATGATCCACTTTCTCAATCACTTCATCCTTAATGATATCACTCAGGTCCTTCAGATTCATGACAAACCCGGTATCCGGATCCACTTCTCCCTTCACCGTCACAATAAGATCGAAATTATGACCATGCCAGTTGGCATTGGCACATTTCCCAAAAACCTCATCGTTCTTTTCGGTGCTCCAATTCTCGTTGTAAAGCTTGTGAGCTGCGTTGAATCGCTCTCTTCTGGTTATGTAGATCATCTGTCTGAAAACGGAGCGCAAATATAGAATGATCTAAGGGACGTTAAGAACCGTTTTCGATTCAAGGATCTTGAGACCATCGAACATTCTGTTAACAGATCTGTAGTGAATACTTAAGCGTATCCGATCGTACATGCCAAGCAAGCTTTTGCCTTTACATTTGTAGAAATGACAGAACATCCTATTTCCATGAGGTTATCCGTACTAGCCGTTTTCGTGTTGATGAGCATTCAAGTAAATGCGCAACTCTTTTTCAACAGGTTTGATGCCGTGCCCGTTTCGGAAGAGAACGGAATATTGGATTTTCCGTGGGCGGGCGGACTCAACCATCCGCAATTCTCAAACCTTGACCTGGATGGCGATGGGCGTAACGACCTTTTCGTGTTCGATAAGAGCGGTGATAAGATCATGTGTTTCAGAACCAACGCTCAGAATCAGCTTGAGATAGCTCCGCGCTACCGCGAAATGTTCACCAATCAGCACGGCACCAGCAACAGATCACTTCATGGATGGGTGCTGCTCCGCGATTTCAACAATGATGGGAAAAATGACATTTTCACCTACTCCAACGGAGGCATGGCCGTGTACAGGAACGATGGCAATGCTGACACGCTCATTTTCACGCTCATGACACGGAAACTACTATCCGATTATGGCAATGGGCTCATCAATATCTACGTGAGCCCATCCGATCTGCCCGCCATCATGGATGTTGATGGCGATACGGACATGGACATCGTTACGTTCAGCCTGTTCGGAACCTCTGCAGAATACCACCAGAATCAATCAATGGAGATCTACGGAACGCCTGATAGTCTGGTAATGGAACTTGCCACACCGTGCTGGGGTAATTTCGGTGAAGACCCATCAACCATAGGCGTGAATCTGGGCATTACGTGCAAAGGCAACGTGAATGCCGTACCAACCACAGAATCAACGGCCAGTGCCGGTGTCCATTCCGGATTCACCATGCTCGGGCTCGACATTGAAGGAGACGGAGACCAGGATCTTCTGGTAAGCGTGCTGAGCTTCAACGCAATGAACATCCTGATAAACGATGGAGATGCCACGACCGCCAATATCGGCTCGCAGGATGCAACCTTTCCGGCCAATTTCGACAACACAACAGCCATTGACATCTATACCTTTCCGGCTGCATTCCTTGTAGATGTGGACAATGACGGGCAGGACGACATCGTTGCCTC
>JBFHEW010000436.1:0-3289 GCA_041583955.1 Bacteroidia bacterium
ATTGACTGCGAAGACCGAATCTTTCCACATCGGGAAGTTCGTTAACTAGATCGTAGGTTGCAGCGACAACCTCCATTCCCTTTTGCCAGATCTTAAGCTCCTTGTAGTCTCTCATTTTCTAATGTCCTAATCTGCTAATATCCTAACAGGCTAATTCCTTCGTGCCTCAACAGGCTTCAGTTTATGAATGATGAATGCAGGATAGATGGTAATGAGCAATGAAATGACGATAACGATGATCATGTGCGTAATCGCGATTGATGGATCCAGAGATGCTGGAAGAACCGGGTCCCAACCTTCCTGTGCAATGGCCTGCGCTGCCTTTCCAGTGAGTTCGTATGGATGATTGTAGAAATAAAGCACCAAGGGATACACTCCCAGCACACCTAGGATAGCTCCTAGAAAGGTGGTGAAAAGTCCTTCCAAAAAAACAACCGCCCAGAGCTTGAACCGCGTCATTCCAATGGACAGAAGCACCCCGAATTCGTAGGTTCGTTCCTGTATCAGCATGAGCATGGTTCCGAAAATACCGAACGAGACCACCATGTAAAGTATCATGAGCATGATGATTCCGCCAGCGCTATCGGCCTGTATGGCCTGCACCAGTTCGGGCATGGCCTCTTCCCAATCCAAAACCTCATACTTTGAGGTGTCGAGATCGGCAACCATCTGTTTCTTCACCTGCTTCATTCTGCTCGGGTTATCGATAATGGCAGCGATTGAAGTGGCCATATTCTCGGCTCCGAAGAAGTATTGTGCCTCTTTGAGTGGAAACAGCACCGCCTTTTCATTGAGAATGACGGCTGTGAACTTGACGATACCAGCTACAGGGTACTTGGCAGCGGCACTTACGCCATGATAGCCCTGTGAAATGAACACCATCGTGTCGCCTACGCTGAGTTTATAATATTCGGCCAGTTTTTCTCCCACCAACACCGAGCGGTCGTCCTCCTGAAAAAGCGCACCTGCCTGGATCTTCTCCTTGAGCCCCATGAGTTGATCTTCCACCTCGGGCTGCACTCCCAGCATGAGCACACCTTTGGTCACATCACCCTTCGAAGACAGCGCAAAGCCTTCCAATCTGGTGGCCGCAAGCTGTACGTGTCTGTTCTCCGTTATCCTGTCCAATGCAACATCATTTAAGGAGAAGGCATTATCCATGGTCTGATCATCCCAATAACCTTTTCCATGCACTTGCACATGACCGGCATAAAAGCGCACCACGCTATCGATCATTTTACCGTAAATACCCAGCTGCATGCTACGCATGAACACGGCAAAGAACACCGCGAAGAACACCGAAGCAATGGTAATTGCCGTTCTACGCTTATTTCTCCAGATGTTGCGCCAAGCGAGTTTGAAAAGCATTTAGGTGTTAGGTATTAGGAGTTATCTTTTAGCTTGTCGGACTTAACTTTTTAATAAAAACGGAGAGCATTCGTTGTATGTCGTTCAATTCCTTGAGCAGCTCTTCTGATTGAATTGTATCCACCATCTGAAGTTTCTCGCAAAGGATGATCTGACTTTCCATTTCAAAAGCTGAACCAATAGCTATTACCGGGAAACGTTTGAAATCTTTATCAGTACCTCGCGAAGCACCTTCAGCAATGTTTGAAGAAATAGAAACCGCAGCTCGGTTGAGTTGAGAAACCAGACCGAACTTCTCTTCTTTGGGAAAAGAACGTGTCAATTGATAGGTTTTCACCCCTATATCCATGGCTTTTTGCCAAACAAGTAATTCTCTAAAGTTTCTCATTGATACTAAGTTTGATCCTGCATTGGAATGAGCTAATCGCTAACACCTAACACCTAATCCGTCATTTCATCTTCTTCATCTGATTGGTATTGAAAAAATCCTCCTTGACACCTGTATTGAATCGAATGGCATCGGTGATGAGAATGGTCTTATAGCCGGGCTTATCAACCGGTATCATCTCCATACGAGTGGCCATGGTTCTGCCGTCCATCGTTTTGATGTCGTAAGCGTTGAAGACATTTACCAGATAACCGTCCTCGTCATAGAACTCCGTTCGTAGTTGGATGTAATGTTCCTTGTCCACCCACGTGTATATATGGCCCCACACCACCGGAGCATCTGGTTTGGCCGTCAGTTTCAATTTCCAGCACTTACGCCCCTCCACTACGCTGTCCTTTACGATCTCATGCGTATAGTCTATGACCACCGAGGACTGCCGGACGAGGTCATCATTCGTAAGATCAGTACCCATCCAACTCTGCATCATCATACTTGGAGGCAGTTTTATGGTCCGTTCAATGGAAGGAACCCAGTTCCAAACCTCCTTCTCACGCTTCAGCATCACGGTTCCCTTCTCTTTGGCCGGGGCTGTTACCAACATGAACGAATATTCTGTTCCTAAGGTCCATGTTTTCATTTTCATTTCGCGGCTCCATTTGGGGCGCACGATCTGAATGGTCATTTCGCCCTCAGACGAAGCCCCTCGGGTAAGCTCATCGGCCTTTTTAATGATCTCGATGGCTGTTTGAGCATACGCCAACATACCCATCAGAAGCATTGGTAGAAGAATCAGTTTTTTCATTTTACGCGAATTGTTGGATCATCATTTTTTTCACTTGTTCAACCGGAAAATTCTCCGGATCCATGAGAATGTGCATTTGAACTCCATCGAGCACAGCCGAGTAGTAACGCATCATGACCAAAGGGTCCTCATGTCCATTCCGGACAAAATAATCACTCATCAATACCATGAAGGGCTGTATTCTGGGTAATATTTCCTCCAACAATATCGGTGTTACATCTGGCTGGAACGAGAGCGACATGTATAATTTCCAGCGTTGAGGATTCTGAACCACCTCGTTGATGCTCAGTTCGATGATACGAATAAAGCCCTCCCTGTCCAATGGCTTATCGGCATCTAACGCCATCAGTTCCATCATTTCTTCGAACAGGTCAGCAACGAGCGTTTTAAGCAACGCTTCCTTGCTTTCGAAATAATTATAGATCAACCCTTTGGAGACGTTGGCCTTCTTTGCAACTGCGGCAATGGAAGCTCCATGATAGCTGTCCTGCGCAAACACATGCAGTGCGGCACTCAGTATTTGTTGCTTACGCTCTTCGCGTATCTCAGCAAATTGTTCTGGTGATCTGGGTGACATTGGAATTTAATTGACTGAACGGTCAGTCAAAGTAAAGCATGATTTTTTAGTTGACCAAACGGTCAGACAATAAATTACAGTGACTTTTCGAATTGCATTGGCCCGAATGATCGGTAAAGCAGATATTTACAACCTAAACCCATGGATCGCATGA
>JBFHEW010000437.1:0-3283 GCA_041583955.1 Bacteroidia bacterium
CAGTCTGATACTATATTTATTGTCCGCAAGAATGCACGGAAGGTTGACGGAAATGGCGCAGGAAACACAGTACGGAGCAGAGCAGATACGATCGTTAGAATGGCATGAACATATTCGACTCAGGCCGGGTATGTACATCGGTAAATTGGGCGATGGTACGCAGTATGATGATGGGGTTTACATTCTGATCAAGGAGGTCATAGATAACTCCATTGACGAGTTTGTGATGGGTAATGGCCGCACCATCGAAGTGACCGTGAAAGAGCGTTCAGTGAGGGTCCGTGATTACGGTCGAGGCATTCCGCTCACCAAGGTGGTGGATTGCGTCAGTAAGATCAACACGGGTGCCAAGTACGATTCGGTGGCTTTTAAGAAATCGGTCGGATTGAACGGAGTTGGAACCAAGGCGGTGAATGCCATGTCATCGGTGTTCACCATCCAATGTTTCCGTGATGAGCAGACCAAGCTGGCCGAGTTTCAGAAAGGAATCATCACCAACGATTCTCCTATTGAACCGAGTAGCCAGCGCAAGGGAACGCTCACCTATTTTGAGCCGGACGAAACGCTCTTCAAAGGGTTCAAGTTCCGCGATGAGCATGTGAAGAAGATGTTGTGGAATTATTGTTACCTCAATCCGGGGCTGACAATTGTTTACAACGGAGAGAAGATGCACTCCGAGAACGGATTGAAGGATCTGTTGGAGGCTAAGATCGATGACGATATCCGCTATCCTATCATTCATTTGAAAGGAGATGATATTGAAGTGGCCATCACGCATGGCAACTCATCCCGAGAGGAGTATTATTCGTTCGTCAACGGACAGCACACAACCATGGGAGGAACCCATCAAGGTGCATTCCGAGAGTCGGTTGTAACTACCATCCGAACCCATTTCAATAAGAATTTTGAAGCGGGAGATGTTCGCAGCGGGATCATTGCGGCCATTTCTGTCAAGGTGATGGAGCCTGTGTTTGAGAGTCAGACCAAGACCAAGTTGGGCTCGCAGAATGTGGCCGAGGATGGCCCTTCCATGAAAGCATTCGTAGGCGATTTCCTCAAAACAGAACTCGATAATTTCCTGCACAAGAATCCGCAGGTGGCCGAAGTGCTGCTGAAGCGGATACAGCAGGCGGAAAGAGAACGGAAAGAACTATCAGGGATCAAAAAGCTGGCGCGCGACAGGGCGAAGAAGGCCAGTCTGCACAATAAGAAACTCCGCGACTGTCGAATCCATTTCGATTCGAATAAGGAGCGTGCGGATGAAACCACCATTTTCATTACCGAGGGAGACTCGGCCTCTGGATCCATCACCAAGAGCCGCGACCCGAACACCCAAGCGGTATTCAGTTTGCGTGGTAAGCCACTCAACAGTTACGGACTTACACGGAAGGTGGTCTACGAGAACGAGGAATTCAACCTGCTTCAGGCCGCCCTCAATATTGAAGACGGATTGGAAGGATTGCGTTACAATCGGATCGTGATTGCGACCGATGCCGATGTGGATGGAATGCACATCCGTTTGTTGCTGCTCACCTTTCTGCTGCAATTCTTTCCGGATCTGATCAAGAACGGTCATGTTTACATCTTGCAGACACCGCTTTTCCGTGTTCGTAACAAAAAGGAGACCCGGTACTGCTATTCAGAAGAAGAAAGAAGGGATGCCATTGCCAGCTTGGGAAAGAATCCGGAGATAACCCGATTCAAAGGATTGGGTGAGATTTCGCCAGATGAGTTCAAGAACTTCATTGGAGAAGATATGCGGTTGGATCCGGTCGAGATCAGAAAAGAAGACCACTTGAGCCAGATGCTGGAATTCTTCATGGGTAAGAATACGCCCGATAGGCAGGATTTCATCATTGAAAGGTTACGTATTGAGAAAGACCTGGTTGAGGATATTGAGAAAGAGAAAGCAGCTGTTGGGGCTGTGTGATCATAAGAAGTAGGAAATAGGAAATGAGCGAAGAGAACGGCTCTGAGGAAAACGAAGAGAAGAAGGAAGACGGAACGGGAGAGGTGGAGAATGCCATTGCCGTTAGCGGTATGTACCAAGACTGGTTCTTGGACTACGCCAGCTATGTCATTCTCGAACGTGCCGTTCCTACCATAGAAGATGGTCTGAAACCTGTTCAGACCCGTATCATGCACTCGATGTTCGAGTTGGAAGATGGACGCTATAATAAGGTAGCGAACATCATAGGGCATTGCATGAAGTATCATCCGCATGGCGACATGGCCATTGGTGATGCCATTGTTGGCCTTGGTCAGAAAGAACTGCTGATTGATACCCAAGGAAACTGGGGCAACACACTTACGGGCGACCGGGCTGCCGCAGGACGATACATCGAAGCGCGTCTTTCAAAGTTCGCCTTGGAAGTGGTATTCAACCCGAAGACCACCAATTGGAAAACCAGTTATGACGGCAGAAACAAGGAGCCGGTTACCCTGCCTGTTAAATTCCCGCTTTTATTGGCGCAGGGTGTTGAGGGTATTGCGGTAGGTCTATCCACCAAAATACTTCCCCACAACTTCAACGAGTTGATCGATGCTTCCATTCAGATACTGAAAGGGAAGAAGCCTACGGTATTCCCGGATTTCTTGACCGGAGGGATGATTGATGTGAGCAATTACAACGATGGTCAGCGAGGAGGCAAGGTGCGTGTTCGCGCCAAGATCGGAAAGCTCGACACCAAGACCCTGGTCATTACCGAAATCCCGTACGGTACCAATACCTCCAACCTGATCGATAGCATCCTGAAGGCCAACGACAAAGGCAAGATCAAGATCAAGAAGGTGGAGGATAATACGGCAGAGAATGTAGAGATCCTCATTCACCTTGCCGCAGGCATCTCGCCAGATAAGACGATTGATGCGCTTTACAGTTTCACGGATTGCGAGTCGAGTATTTCCCCGAATGCCTGCGTGATCGTGAATGAGAAACCGATGTTCATGTCGGTCTCTGAGATACTCAAGATCTGCACGCAGCAGACCCTCGACCTATTACGAAGAGAGTTGGAGATCAAGTTGGGCGAGTTGCAAGAACAATGGCATTTCGCATCGCTCGAAAAGATCTTCATTGAAAACCGTATCTACCGCGACATCGAAGAGGAGGAAACGTGGGAAGGTGTGATAGGTGCCATCGATAAAGGGCTGAAACCTCACACCAAACACCTGATACGAGAGGTGACCGAAGACGATATCGTCCGGCTGACCGAAATCAGGATAAAGCGTATTTCCAAGTTCGATAGCAATAAGGCCAACGACAATATTGCCGCATTGGAAGGGA
>JBFHEW010000438.1:0-3276 GCA_041583955.1 Bacteroidia bacterium
ATGAACGGCTACTTTGAGGAGCTTTTCGAATCGTTGCCTCCAGCAAACAACGGCACGAAGCCTTATACCATAGCTTATTCCGGAACCATTTACCCATATCAGGAACTGGAACTTTTTCTTGAAGGTTTTCAACATGCCATCGCTTCCAGACGACTTGGTCCGGAAGACATCCAACTCGTCTTTTACGGTCTGGAGTATCAATCAGAGCAACTGGTGCGTTTGCTATCCTATTCCAACGAACTCATTCCTTTTATACGCACCACCGACAGAATGGCCATGAATGAAGTGATCGGTGAGTTGAACAAGGCCAATGCCTTGCTTCTACTTGCATCACCCACCAAAGAACAAGTGTATGCTAAGGTGTTCGATTACATTGCGCTTCAAAAGCCGATCATTCTATGCCCGAGCGATAACGGAACGTTGGCAAGGATCGTCTCAAACTCACCACGACCACTTATCACCAATTCTGCTTCGGATGTAAGTGTAACTATCATTGATCTGTTTGACAACCCTCATGTGAACACTGATGGGTCAAAGGTTTCCGAGAAGTACTCCAGGCGTAATCAGGCCAAAAGAATGGCTGAGATTGTAAACGAGCTGTAAAAAAAGAGCCTCAGACAGATCGATCTGCCCGAGGCTCAAGCGATGGCCAACCAATAACCATCCCATCATGAAACTTCTTTACATCATAGATTTTACCGTGGTCCATGGTCCGCCATTCTCTACCACAATACCAGCACTTCGCAGTTGCTGAGCGGCCATACCACTACGTGCGCCCGATCTGCAGCAAGTGACGATCGGTTTATTCTTACGCTTAAGCTCATTCACCTTATTGGGAATGACGTTGAGCGGAATATTCACAGATTCCTTAATGTGGCCAGCCTTGTACTCCTCAGGGGTTCGCACATCTATTATCAGCGCCCCGTTGGCCAACAGCGCGGCCACCTTATCGTTTGTTTTACTTCCTCCGAAAATTGAAAATATGCCCATGTCTTTTTGTCTTTTGGTACTACAAAGGACAGCTGTTGGATCCTCATTCACGGTAACCTCAGTTACATAAGTCTTGTAGCAATGTCAGCAACAGACCTTCTGCAGATTCAAAAACAGGTATTTTAGAGCCCGCAAAAGTTCGAGGATGGATAGTATTATGAAACCGCTGGTAGCACTAGGTATTGCAGGCACAACTTACCTGCTTTCTGTGGCCAATTTTGAATGGACAGATGCCCGAGCCTACCACGGTCAGCAGGAGGTCAATTACTTCAGAGCCAACAACATTTCTTTACCTCTTGCAGATAATGGGTATTTCAAAGCATCCGGAAACTGTGATGGTTGCCACGGATACGACCCGGAGATGGGCGCGAACGTGGACGAAATGGGAAACGACATCAGCCCGATCACCTTTTGGCGGGGATCCATGATGGCCAACTCTGCCAAAGACCCATTTTGGCGAGCAAAGGTCAGTCATGAAGTCACAGTGAACCCTCAACATCAGGTGGCGTTGGAAGATAAGTGCACCTCGTGCCATGCGCCAATGGGCAAATACTCTTTCAACGAGTTCAACCTAGGACCATACGGGATTGCTGACCTTGAGAATGATTCGCTCGGGATGGATGGTGTATCCTGCCTTGCATGCCACAAACAATCAGAACAGCAACTTGGAAACTTAAACTCGGGCATCCTCAATTTCGCACCACAACCGGTTGCCTTCGGACCTTTCGACAAGCCATTTTCTGCCCCAATGCAAGATCTGGTCGGAGTTCTTCCTGTGCAAAGCAACCACATATTGGATGCAGGCATCTGCGCGGGCTGCCATACGCTAATTACTGAAAGCGTAGACCTCAATGGCAACTACACTGGAGGGACATTTGTGGAACAGGCAACCTATCACGAATGGTTGAACTCATCCTACAATGATGGCCAGCCAAACGCAACCACGTGCCAAGGATGCCATATGCCGACTGTAGCCGAAGAAGTGGTTATTTCTGCCAACTACCCGCAGTTGTTCGGTCGTTCTCCCTATGCCAAGCACGAGTTGGTGGGCGGCAACAGTTTCATGTTGAAGTTGATGAAGCAGAATGCACAAACGTTGGGAATCCTCGCGTCTGAAGAAGTGATGGATTCTACGATTTCGCGCACCGAACGAATGCTTCAGAACCGAACGATGGGTCTGAACCTCACGTTTCAGACATTCAACAACGACACGGCCTACTTTGACCTGCGACTGGAAAATCTGGCAGGTCACAAATTCCCATCGGGTTACCCCGCCAGGCGAGCATTTGTTGAATTTCTGGTCATTCAGCAAAATGGCGATACGCTTTTTAAATCTGGCGTGTTGCAGTCGAACTACGAGGTATTCGGACAGAACGCTACCTACGAGCCCCACTATGACATCATCAAAGATCAGCAGCAGGTTCAGATTTATGAAATGGTGATGGGAGATGTGAATGGAAACGTAACCACTGTTTTAGAACGCGCTGTTTTCCCTTTGAAAGACAACCGCCTGACACCGTTGGGTTTCACTTCTTCTCACCCGACATACGATACCACCGTTGTTGCCGGAACCGCTCTTAACGATCCCAACTTCAATTTCGAAGGATTTGAAGGTTCCGGAACAGATGTGGTCCACTATCACGTTCCTTTGAACGGATATACGGGCAACCTTAAGGTGACATCTAAAGTGTACTATCAATCTGCGCCACCGAAGTGGATGGAGGAAATGTTTGCTGTTTCAACTCCTACGATCAATGCATTCAAAACCATGTATGAGAATGCCGACCATACACCTGTCCTAGTGGCTTCTGACTCACTGTTGGACATCAGCGTTGTAACCGGTATTGGAAGAACGGAGAAAACCACATTCATGGCTTATCCTAACCCTTCAACCAACGGAATCGTGAAATTACGAGGAGAGAACATCCATGCAATAGATCGCATTGAAGTATATGATATCCGGGGGAAAATAATCGCTATTCTGCCATCATATCCATCCTCTGGAATTGTACTTCCAACGGAAAACGGAATCTATTTATTGAGAGTATCGGCTGCCGGGAAAGAATCTTTAGTGCGGATTTACAGATCCAAATGATCCGACTCAGACAAGTATATGAATCAATTGTCTCCAACAAGCTTCGATCGAGTGTCCTCATCGCATTGGTATGTCTAAGTGTACATGGCATTACCGTTTTCAACGATTACAACCTTGATGATAACCTCGTTACACAGAATCATCGCCTCACCTCGAAAGGTGTAAAGGCAATACCAAAGATATACCGTAGC
>JBFHEW010000439.1:0-3263 GCA_041583955.1 Bacteroidia bacterium
TGAGCTCCTTTTCGGCCTCTTCGAATGTCGGTACAGGGAATCGCTCAATACGCTTAATGATGTGCCAGCCGTAATCTGTAAGCACCGGCTCAGAATAATCACCATCGGCTTTGAGACCGAATGCGGCTTCTTCAAAGGCCGGAACCATTCTTCCTGTTCCGAATTTCGGAAGCACACCTCCTTTGGTAGAAGAACCTTTGTCTTCGGAGTATTTCTTGGCCAGATCCTCAAAGTTCTGACCCTTATCGAGAAGTGCTTTCACTTCCATGATCTTCTCTTTTGCTTTGGCCTGATCTTCTTCGGTTGCCTCTTTACCGGCTTTGATCATGATGTGAGCCGTGGCGATCTCGCCTTGTGCATCGCGGCTTCCGAACGACTTGATGATATGATAACCGAACCGGGTTCTTACAGGCATGCTTATCTTGCCTTTAGGCGTTTCGTATGCCGCGGTCTCAAACGGATACACCATTCTCAGAACAGAGAACCAACCAAGGTCTCCACCATTGTCTTTTGCTGATGGATCTTCAGAATGTTTTCTGGCCAATGCTGCGAAGTCGCCTTTTTCGGCCTGCTTGCGGATGTCCATGATCTTGTTGTAAACAAGCAGCGTGTCCTTAGGCAAGGCGTCCGGCCCGATCTTCAGTAGTATGTGACTTGCGCGTATATCTTTCAACGAGCGTTCGTATGCCTCTTTGATCAGATTCTGGGTTACTTCCTTGTCGGTGAGGTAAGGTTTGGCCAGTTGTTTCTGGTAACCTTTCAGCTCTTCCATGAATTTCTTAACGGTATCAAGTCCGAGTTCTTCGGCCTCGCGGACCTTCAATCTGAAGTTGATGTAGAGTTCGAGGTAATCCTCAAGGTCTTTCTGATCCACAACCTCGTCTCGGTTGTTCTTCTTGTAAACGGCCTCAAATTCAGATAATGTAACGTCCTGTCCATCAACTGTCAAAAGAACAGGGTCTTTTTCCTGAGCAATAAGGTCAGAACCGCAAACTAGGAAACTGATCAGCAATGCTGTTTTTAAGAGGGTGTTCTTCATGGTTTGTTAAGGTTGTTTAATACGGAGCGCAAAAATAGAAAAATGAGTACGCCAAAACAGGCAACAACCATCCACAGCACGAATGCACTGGAAACAGTGGTATCTGTCCGATTGCCAGCGGTTGTGCAACCGTACTGCCTTTAACAAACTTTCACAAACCCTGCGCTTGTCACGGGCTGTAGTTAGGAGCTTCGCTGGTGATGGTTACTCCGTGTGGATGGCTTTCTCGGAATCCTGCCGGAGAGATCTTTATGAACTTGGCATTCTGCAATTCAGAAATAGTGGAGGCACCGCAGTAGCCCATACCGGCCCGCAACCCGCCAATGATCTGGTACATCACTTCCGTGAGGGTTCCTTTGTAAGGCACACGGCCTACAATGCCTTCAGGTACCAGTTTCTTGATGTCGTCTTCAGCATCCTGAAAGTAACGGTCTTTCGACCCTTTTTGCATCGCTTCGATGGAACCCATTCCACGGTAGGTTTTGAATTTCCTTCCTTCGAGGATGATGGTTCTTCCTGGAGATTCTTCCGTGCCGGCAAACATGCTTCCTGCCATTACCACGTCAGCTCCGGCCACCATCGCCTTCACAATATCGCCTGTGAATTTTACCCCACCATCGGCAATTACCGGAACGCCAGATCCTTTCAGTGCATTGGCTACGTCCATCACGGCTGTCAATTGAGGGACCCCTACAC
The DNA here is from genome assembly GCA_041583955.1 of Bacteroidia bacterium. Taxonomy (GTDB): domain Bacteria; phylum Bacteroidota; class Bacteroidia; order UBA10329; family UBA10329; genus UBA10329. The sequence continues at coordinate 1,736 of JBFHEW010000439.1, forward strand.
CTGCAATGATGCGGGTGGTGCAGATCGATCCAGGGCCGATTCCCACCTTTACTGCATCTGCTCCATGCTCTACCAGCATCAGTGCAGCCTCTGCAGTGGCTATGTTCCCAACTACCACTTGGAGATTGGGGAAATTGTCTTTCGCGATCTTCAGCGAAGTCAGCACTCCTTTGGAATGCCCGTGAGCCGTATCAATGATGATGGCATCAACACCAACAGCCTCCAAGGCTGTTACTCTATCCAACATATCTGGCGTAACGCCAACAGCAGCTGCAACTCTCAATCGGCCGTGCTCATCTTTGCAAGCGTTCGGTCTGAGTTTGGTCTTTATCAGGTCCTTGTAGGTTATCAAGCCAACAAGCTTATAGTCTTTGTCAACCACCGGTAGTTTTTCTATCCGATGTTTCTGAAGCATGGCCTCTGTTTCCAGAACATCCTTGACATCCGTAATGGTGATAAGTCCTTTGGAGGTCATCAACTCACTTATCGGCCGCTTCATGTTCTTCTCAAAACGAAGGTCCCGGTTGGTAATGATGCCCACCAACGTTCGGTTGTCGTCCACCACAGGGATGCCACCGATCTTATATTCGGCCATCATCTTCTCGGCATCGCCAACCAGTGCATCTGCTTTCAGCGTCACAGGGTCGAGGATCATTCCGCTTTCGGCACGTTTCACCTTACGGACCTCCTGAGCCTGCTTTTCGATGCTCATGTTCTTGTGAATGACTCCGATACCGCCTTCCTGCGCAATGGCAATGGCCATCGCAGCTTCCGTAACGGTGTCCATGGCAGCAGAAACAATAGGAACGTTGATGTGGATGTTCCGCGTAAACTTGCTCCCCGTGTTCACATCACGTGGCATTACCTCGGAATAAGCTGGAACTAGAAGAACATCGTCATAGGTTAGTCCCTCACCTTGGAACTTCTCTGGGTCTAATGACATGGGCGAATTTCTATCGTTAAGATTAAAATTCGTGCAAATGTAAAAATTTTACCAGCCCCTTGCGCTAATAAAGTACGATAGTTACTGGTTTTAATACCAAGTGTTCAATCGTTAAATTTGACCAATTGCAAAATAAAAGCGAGTAGACTGTATGCGATCCTTCAAGTCGGTTTTTTTGAGTTTGATGCTTACTGTAGGAGTTGCACTCTCCGGCTGCGAAGTGTTTGTCGATTTCGGTCTTAAGAGCTCGACATTCGAATTGTACTATTCTCAGATACCTGGAAATGATCTGAATATGATGACGCTCATGCTTTCGGGGTATCAACCCGATAATCCAGCGTTCAGATACGTTATCCATTACTACGACAACGACCGCTGTACCGGGTCATATTATGCAGCAGATACTCTGAAATATACCGTTGAAGGAACGTGGAGCCTGCCCGAACCTGATGTTCTACGCATAGATCTCGATGCCTTTGTGGATGGGGATTTCAAGATAAGTAAGCTCGATAAGGTAACCTACCTGCTCACCACAGAGTCGAATGCCCACGGTCTTCCCATCGAACCGCCAACCACCCCGCTCCA
>JBFHEW010000440.1:0-3261 GCA_041583955.1 Bacteroidia bacterium
CCTTCTCCCGCCCAAGGCGATGCAACATAGATGCGGGCTGCAATAAGGATGGCGCCACAGAAATAGGCCGCTGGCTTCAATGCCCCCATCAGTTTCTTATCGTATGGTATTGACCTGGACCCGAGAATGATAAGCGGTAGAAATGCCGATGCCGTCCAATTGGCCTCAACCTTGCCGCGCAGCGCCATCACGAAGAAAAAACCGAAGAATCCGATAACGATGGCCGTCAGTATCCGGTCAAATTCAGAACGGTCTTTCAGTTTGAACATGGCAACGGCCAATATCATCCCGACAGGGCCGAGCATGATCAACTGCCCAACCAGATAATCAAGCAGTACCATGATATCCCAAACCTTTTTCTCACGGACAACCCAGTGGAATTTGAACGATACCATATCGTGCTGAATCTGCCACAGAACATGCGGAAGGAACAGGATGGTTGCCACAATTGCCGTGAGCCAGAACGTCCTTCTCAGGAGCAATCGAGGCATGGCAACGAGCACAGAGCCGAACAGCACGATCGCATGGTATTTACTGTACATCAGTGCAGCTGCCACAAACCCCATGGCCAAAGCAAGCCCTATGGAGTCTCGCTTCAAATAGGACCTCAGCAGCACCAGAAAGATCAGTGTAAAGAAGATGAGTGGCGAATCCGGAACAGCCATGAAAACCCCGGCATGGGTCAATATGAGACCCGAAAAAACAAGTAGGAATGTTCTGTGATCCTTGGTGTCCGAAAGACTGTAAAGCAGAAGCACGCCTGCCGTACTGGCTAAGACGGTCAGCAAACGGACTCCGAACTCAGACTGAAAAAGAGCGTAGCCGACCTTGATGAAAAGCGCGATCATGGGCGGCTGGTGGAAATAGCCCCAATCCAAGAAACGGCTCATCTGCCAATAGTAGGCCTCATCAGGATGGAGGTCCATCAATGCCGCCTGCAAACAACCGAACACGAACCACAGGGCCGTGAAGATCCAGATAGGTCTGGGTATGTTCTTGAATACCTCCATTGTTTGCCGCTGCAATATCGCAGAAGAGGCGCGAATGACCGCGCCTCTTCTTTCTGTCACCTTGAATTCAGTTAAGGGTCTATCTAATATGGGTGCTGAAATAATTTCAGCAAGACAGGCGCTAGAGTGTTCCTCTTGCTTCCTGCTCGCGCTCAATACTTTCGAAAAGCGCCTTGAAGTTTCCAGCACCGAAACCACGTGCGCCCATTCGTTGAATGATCTCGAAGAAGAGCGTAGGTCGGTCTTCCACCGGTTTGGTGAAGATCTGAAGCAGGTATCCTTCCTCATCCGCATCTACCATGATGCCGAGTTTGGCTATTTCGTTGATGTCTTCCTTCATCATGCCCATGTGCTTACCCAAGCGTTCCGGAATGGCATCGTAATACGATTTCGGAGGCGTTGAAAGGAATTCGATGCCGCGGCTTCTGAGGTCAGCAACGGTTTTAAGGATATCATCGGTGGCCACGGCAATATGCTGCACACCAGGGCCTTCGTAGAAATCAAGATATTCTTCTATCTGAGACCGTTTTTTCCCTTTGGCCGGTTCGTTGATCGGGAATTTGATGCGTCCGTTCCCGTTGCTCATCACCTTACTCATCAGGGCCGAATACTCGGTATGGATCTGCTTGTCATCGAACGAAAGGAAGTTCACAAAACCCATCACATCCTCGTACCATTTCACCCAGGTGTTCATCTCTCCCCAGCCGACATTGCCTACCATGTGGTCAATGAATTTAAGTCCCGTAGGTGCCGGGTTGTAATCCGATTTCCACTCGCGGTAGCCCGGTAGGAACGTCCCTTTATAATTCTTGCGTTCTACGAACATGTGAATGGTCTCTCCATAGGTATAGATACCTGCACGAACCACTTCTCCGTGCTCGTCCTTTTCCACTTTGGGCTCCATGTACGGCTTGGCTCCACGCTTGGTGGTTTCTTCGAAAGCGGCACGTGCATCATCGACCCAAAGAGCCACCACCTTCACGCCATCGCCATGCTTTTTCACGTGTTCGCCAATGGGCGAATCGCTATTCAATGCGGTGGTCAGAACCAACCGGATCTTATCCTGCTTCAATACATACGAAGCGCGGTCTTTCACACCCGTTTCCAAACCTGCGTAGGCAAGGCTTTGAAACCCGAAAGCGGTTTTATAAAAGTGGGCCGCCTGCTTGGCGTTACCCACATAGAATTCCACGTAATCTGTTCCCAGAAGGGGCAGGAAATCCTGTGCACCTTCGAAGATCTTTTCCAGTCCGTATTCTACGTTTTTTACTTCAGACATGATAATTGGAGAATTTGATGATTAGCAAATTAGCGAATGACGGATTCACCTGCCATTCAAATTGTGTTTTGATGTCGCAACGATCTTGTTCAATATTCTCAAGATGACGTTCAGTTCATTCAACAGTTCAGTGGTATCAGGGTAGTGCTTTGACGCTCGACACAGCAACAACCAATAATCCGTTTCATCGGCTTCCTTCAGAGCGATTTTCATCTTGTGAATGAAATCCGCTTTGCTCTCGGCATTTTGAGCTTCACGGATATTGGCGCCAATGGAGGTGCCACTTTTAAGCAATTGTTGACCGATGACGAATTTCTTTTTTTCAATTAGTTGTTCAGTAAAATCAATGACAGAAAGAGCGAATTCAAACGATTTCTTTAGAACAGGATTATTCTGGTACAGAGAGCTTTGAGTATATTGAACAGGAGATTCGGCAACCATCTGCTCCGAAAATTGATTCAATATCTCGTTCCGTTCTTCCAACCAGTTTTCTTCCATCGCTCAACACATTTGCTAATTTGCTAATAATCTCATTTGCCCGCATCCGCTCACTCCAACCAGCTCTTGTAATACTTCCCATCATCGATCTTCTGCGCTTCTTCTGTTACCATCAGCGGCTTGAACGTATCAACCATCACGGCCAATTCGTCCGTGTCCTTTTTGCCAATGCTACGCTCCATGGCGCCCGGGTGCGGACCGTGGGGAATTCCGGCCGGATGCACGGAAATGTGTCCCGGACCGATATCGTTGCGGCTCATGAAATCGCCATCCACATAATACAGCACCTCATCGCTATCGATGTTGCTGTGGTTGTATGGTGCGGGTATCGCCTGCGGATGATAGTCGTACAACCGCGGACAGAATGAGCATACTACGAACGCACCGGTTTCGAAGGTCTGGTGCACCGGTGGTGGCTGATGCACACGACCTGTTATCGGTTCAAAATCATGGATGCTGAAGGCATATGGATAG
>JBFHEW010000441.1:0-3261 GCA_041583955.1 Bacteroidia bacterium
CCTGTCAGTGGCAACGAAACGTTACCTGCTTCAATGCTACGCAGGATCATGTCGTCATCGCAGGCCTCCCACTTGAGTTTCATCTGATTCTCAAAATCGAATGTCGCATCGGTGTTGTAATTCACACCCAAGGTCATGGCGTCTCCGATCTTTCCAGTCACATTGAGTTGAATCGTCTGATCGAAATTGAAGGTGGAGTTGGTCTGCTGCCGAACGGGCAATGCCGGGTTCTTGATCTTAGACACGTTGACCCCGAAAATAAGCTCGGCAGAACCCTGCGGACGGATCTCCACGGTAGAACCGCAGAAAATGGTTTCGAACAGCTTGCTCTTGATGTTGAGTTTCGGTATCAGCGGCTTGCGTTGGCTTTCCGATTGGCTCTGTGCCTTCTCTCTCCAGTAGTCGCGCAGTGCCTGATTGGCGTTATACTCCTGATACTCGTCAAACGACATATAGGTAGGCGGGCGGTAATTGATGTTCTCCCCTACGTTCTGCTCAATATTGTATTCTCCGCTCTCCGGGTCGTAATCGATCTGGGTCTGGATATTCTCCGGATCGTTGAGATAAAGACCGTTACCGGTTCCGGTAGGCGTGGGGTCGTAGGTGTCCTGCAGCGGATACGGCAGTGAGAGTGTGTCCGTATCCAGAGCAAAGGTCAGAAGCTCCGAATCGATGAACGCTTTCCTTTTGGCAGGAGTTGATGCATCGGAGCCACCCACCAGGCCTACGCCTGTGGCAACAACGGCAAACATCAGAAACCTTCTAAGGAATTTCGGCATCTATGAATTCTTACACTCAGAAACTGCTCAAGGCACGTTTAACTATTTCTTCCACCGCGAGGTCAGTTCCATGTGTTTTCAAAACCTTGTCTATTGCCTTTTCGGCCGAGTTCTTGGCAAAACCGAGGGTAACGAGGGCGGTTAACGCCTCATCGCGCTGTTTATTTTGCGGCATGGCGAATCCCAGTTCACCGACATCCACCTTGCCCATCTTGTCGCGCAGGTCCACAATGATGCGTTCTGCCGTCTTCGGGCCTACACCTTTTATCGATTTCAACGTGGCCACATCGCCATTGGCAATGGTGGTCTGTACGCCAGAAGGATCCAAACTGGATAGTACTGCCAAGGCCGTGTTTCCTCCAACTCCCGAAACCGAAATAAGCTGACGGAACAATTCGCGCTCAGCTTGGTTATAGAAACCGAAGAGGACATGCGCGTCTTCCCTTATGGCCAAATGCGTGAATAGCCGACAGGTGCCTTTATCGGGCAATTGAGCATAGGTATTGAGGGATATAGAAAGCGTATATCCGATTCCACCACAGTCAATAACAGCACTAGCAGGTGTCTTTTCTTCCAAGACACCATGTAGGTGTGTGATCATACTTAATTTACTTCAGTTCAGGTAGAGTGGAATCTATACGCTTCGCTTTAGATTAGAAAAAGGTTGCCAAAAGTAAAGATTTTTAGATAAGACCTACCTTCGCATCGATCGGTCGACACGTGTTTTCGATGAAGAAACAGATTACCATTCTATCCGGTGCTGGAATAAGTGCCGAAAGCGGCATCAGCACCTTCCGCGATTCTGACGGGCTGTGGGAGAAGCATCGTATTGAGGATGTGGCCACCCCAGAGGCTTGGCATCGCGATCCGGAAAAGGTGCTGCACTTCTATAACATGAGGCGCAAACAGCTCATGGAGGTGAAGCCCAACGCAGCCCATTTCGCCATTACGGAATTGCAGGAGAAGTTCAATGTGCAGGTGATCACGCAGAATGTGGATGACCTCCACGAACGGGCAGGGAACAGGAATGTGCTTCACCTACATGGCGAATTGAAAAAAGTGAGAAGCACCGGGTTTCCGTTTGAGGTCTACGACCTGCAGGGTTGGGAATTACTTCTGGGAGATGTATGCGAGCGAGGCCATCAATTGCGACCGCATATCGTGTGGTTCGGAGAAGAGGTACCGAACCTGCCCATTGCTGCGCAGATGGTGTCCGAATCAGATGCTGTCATCATTGTAGGCACTTCCCTCAACGTCTATCCTGCTGCCGGTCTGTATCAATATGCCAAGGCCCACTGCCCCATTTGGATCATTGATCCGAAGGCAAACGAATTGACCTATCCCGATTCCATCACCCCGATAAATGAAAAAGCCGGAGCAGCATTGCCCCGGCTTGTCCGTTCCTTACTGGAAGGAGAAATTATTTTGTGACCAACATCTTTTTAGTGCTGATGTTTTTTCCATCAACATTGAGCGTGTAGAAGTACATCCCGGCAGGAAGGGTTGAAACATCCATTTTCAGAACGCCTTGCTTCTCCTTCAATGCGATTTTCTTCACTTTAGAGCCTAGCATGCTGTAGAGGGTAACCTCCGCTGTTTCCCAGTCAGACTTGAGCGAATAGTTGATCTTCGCCTCATTATTGGCAGGGTTTGGATATGATTCAGAAATAGCAGATCCAGATGCCTGAAACACTTCTTCAACGCCAACATTCTGCGTATCGAACGTGATTTGCACGCATGTCTTATCCGAAGAGTCGTTCTTATCAAAGAAACAATACTCGTAAGTGGCAACTCCAACGGTGTTATGAGGCACGTAGTCCGCATAGAAGTTGGTTACCGATTGTCCGGCCGGGATATTCACCGAGTGGTTTGCAGGGGTTTGAAAACCATCGGAAACCTGACCCTCGCTGTAGCAAACGGCCCAGCAGAAATAATGGCCTGCTCCTTGAACTCCGGCTATCTGGTTGAACTCCACCAACACATCCATATCCGAAGCCCCGGAATTGGTTACCGTAGCATGGGCTGTCAACAATACTGTGGACGGATCGCCCATTACCAGATTATCCAGATCGGACACGACCAAGGTTTGAGCATTGCTTAGACCAACCATCGATGTGGCGCTGAGTAAAAGGGAAAGTAGTTGTTTCTTCATATCTGACGATCGCAATTCAAGTGAGTCGATAAATATATGAAACATCAATTTGAACGTTCTGAATAACCACTACGTAATTCAACTTTGTCTTTCCTGATACATTATTCTGTAATATGATGTAGGAAATGACCGCGACTATTCTAATTTGGTCGAAAATTTTTTAACCCAATCTTTTACAATGAAAAAACTATTACCTCTCTTCTTACTGCTGTGCTCTGCAGGAATCGCCTCTGCGCAGGTTCCTGACTACGGTGTTGCGCCAAACATGACGCTTACCGATATCAACGGCAACACCATTGATCTTTACTCCATTCTGGACGAAGGAAAGCC
>JBFHEW010000442.1:0-3246 GCA_041583955.1 Bacteroidia bacterium
ACGGAGCGTTTCGAGCGGAATGACTTCATTGGGGGCAATGTTTCCGAGGTTGACATTGGCGCCCAATTGGTTGATGAACCATACCTGCTGTGCTTTCTGTGGCGCTTCCCAGAGAATGCTATCCTTCGGTATCACGTCCAGAATCTTGCTTATGAGCGAAACGTGGGCCGATCCATTCGGTCGGTAGATCCCAACATTGCCACTTTCGCGTGCTTCTGCTATCACTTTCCAAGAGCCGGCCTCCAATTCGGCCTTCATCATCGATTTCCATCGGTTGGGATGGATGATGATGCCGGCTTCTTTCGATCCTACTTCCGAAAGGGTCCTGAAGTCCTTCGACATTTCATTGATAAGTTCGCACTTGGTGTCGTGTTTAAGGTCGATGGAACCATCGGAAACCTCTGCTGTGTCAAGCCCAAGTCTGTTGAGCAGTTTTCTGTAATCGTCAAACTGCCCACGTACCAGAAATGCTTCAAATAGCGTACCTCCCAGGTACACCATCATGCCGGCCTCCTGGTAGAGCTTTATCTTCTCCTGCAGGTTTTTTGAGATGAGTGAGGTTCCGAAACCGAGTTTGACAAGGTCAATGAGGTGGTCTCCTGCTTCAATCAGGTTCTCAGCCTCTCGCAGGCTGAGACCTTTATCCATCACCATGGTCAACCCGGCCTCTCGAGGCTTGGTTGTCCGTTCAGGGATGTAGCTTAGTTCAAAGTTCATTATTGTCCGTAGATCTGAATGAGATCCATTACCCGTGGAATGTGAATCGCTTCGGGAAATTGCTCGAACAAAAGTATGTGTTTGTTGTAATCCAGCTCGAGTCCATTCTGTAGAAAGTGCAATGCTTCTGACACTTGGCCGGACGCAAGGAGAAGTGCTGACTGACGGTAATGGAGTTCTGCGTTTTCGGGAGATATTTTCAATGCCTCCATCAGCACTTCGGTTCCAAGTTCCTGATCGACATGATTGAAGATGAGCTCTGCCTTTGATACCCAGAACCTGATGTCTTCCGGGCTGATGGTGGTTGCCTTCTCCAAAGCTTCAATGGCATCTTCAAAATCGCCTTGTCTGTCTTTCAGGTCAGCAAGGAAATTCCAGTATTCAGGGTCGGTGGCATCAATTTCGAGCGCCTTTTCAATGTAGGGGAGGCACTCGTCATAACGCTCCTGTTTTTCGCGAACAACGGCCATTCCGTACCACGCTTCTGCATGGAACGCATCCGAATCAGCTATCTCCTTGTATCGGTTGAAGGCGAGCTCGAAGTCTTCCCGTCCTTCCGAACACTCGGCAATGCCTATCAGGGCATCGGGATTCTCGTTGTCTATCTTCAGCACTTCGTTGAAATGTTCTTCGGCCTTGTCCCAGTTCTCAATTTCGAGGAAACAGTCTCCGATCTCCTGATGTGCCATCAGGTGTTTTTCGCTTACGGCCAACGTGAATTCCAGTGCCCAGATGGCTTGCTCAAAATCACGTTCCTTCATATAGAAGGTGGCCAGATTGTACCACGCGTTGTACTCATACGGGTGATCATCGAGAAATCTGGTGAAGAAATCGATGGCCGACTCGTTGTCTCCTATCATATCAAACAGGAAGCTGATCTCGTAGATAAGGCCTTGGTCTGAAGGCGAATCCATCAGCCCCATTTTGAGTTGGCTCAACGCTTCGAGCTGGTTTCCCAGTGATTGGTATTCGTACGAAAGGAGCAATCGGATGTCGTTCCGGTTCTCAGCTGTTTCCAATGCGCGATTGTAGCTTTCAACAGCTTGTTCATGCTTGCCGAGTTTACTGAAAATGCTGCCTTTGGTTATGAGCATATCAGCGTTGTTCGGCATGATGGCTTCCAATAGGGTGATCGATTTCAGGGCACCTTGGTAGTCGCCTTTCAATCCGAGGATATCAGCTCGCTTCAGTTCAAATTCGCTGCTATGCGGATGCTGGCTTGATGCCAACTCCAACACTTTCCAGGCCTTGTCAAGATCAAGCCTTTCCATATAATGCTCAATGAGCTCTTCCAGGTCCGCGACATCAAAATAGTACTGGTCATCATGCGCCAACATGTGTTCGAAACGCACTAAGCACTCGTTCAATCGCTCTTCTTCCTGTTCTTCTCCAGATTCAGAATGCATGGGCTACGGGTTTCTCAAGGTTAAGCATAAAACGGACGTATCCTTGATTCTGTGCTGTTCTTATTTTCAACACCTGTTGTTCAAAAAAATTATAAAAAGGGCGGCAAAAATAGGTGTTTGAAGCACAGTCGAAAGCCCTTTTTGTCAAGTTGCTGGAAGTTTTCGACCACTGAAGTTCAGTGCGATGTGCATGGTTGTTCGCACTTTGGCTGGCAGTACTGATGAACATCAGCCCATTAACGGCCGTTATTCCTTAAACTTGTTACCTCAAAACCAACTTCATGTCAGAACACGATTTACAGGCCATCTTCGATAAGAAGATAGCGAACGAAGTAAAGATTGAGCCAAAGGATTGGATGCCAGAGGCCTACCGGAAGAACGTACTGCGGCAAATGGCGCAACACGCGCACTCCGAAGTCGTAGGGATGCTACCCGAAGGAAACTGGATAACGCGCGCTCCGAGTTTGAGAAGGAAAGTGGCTCTATTGGCAAAGATCCAAGACGAGGCCGGTCACGGGCTCTATCTCTACAGTGCGGCAGAAACCTTGGGAAAGGACCGCGATACGTTGGTGAGAGAACTTTTGGAAGGAAAGGCCAAGTATAGCAGCATCTTCAATTATCCTGCACTTACGTGGGCAGACATAGGCGCCATTGGTTGGTTGGTAGATGGAGCTGCGATCGTGAACCAGATCATGCTGCAGAAAACCAGCTACGGTCCTTATTCACGCGGCATGATCCGCATCTGCAAAGAAGAGAGTTTTCATCAACGTCAAGGTTATGAGATATTGTTGACGCTGTGCCGCGGAACAGAAGAACAGAAAGCCATGGCCCAAGATGCGTTGAACCGTTTCTGGTGGCCAAGTCTCATGATGTTCGGACCTTCCGATAAGGATTCGGCACATTCGGCACAGAGCATGGCGTGGAAGATCAAACGAATGGGTAATGACGACCTCCGTCAGAAATTCATTGATCAGACCGTGCCTCAGGCTGATTTCCTAGGACTTACCATTCCTGACCCAAAGTTGAAATGGAACGAGGAGAAGCAATCATACGATTGGGGAGAGATCGATTGGGAGGAATTCTATAATGTGATCAAAGGCAACGGCCCTTGCAATAAGGAAAG
>JBFHEW010000443.1:0-3245 GCA_041583955.1 Bacteroidia bacterium
CAGGTCAGGGCATATACATACTGGACAATGGAATCGCTCACAATCTGAACAGTGAAAATGGTCTCCCTTCAGATTACTGTTATGAAATGGTATTGGACGATGACGGATATGTCTGGGCAAGTCATCAGAAATCCATTGTCCAGCTCTCTTCAGAATTAAAGGTCTCTCGAGTGGTCGGGCACGAAGAAATATCTCCGGTCGAAAACACTATGGTGACTGTTCTTTTCAAAGACAATGAAGGTAACATTTGGATATCGTCAACCCATGGTGTGGTGAAGTTCAATCCCACCATCGATAAATCAAGTAAAGCCATACCGCAGCTTTCCATCTCAGGAATGAAGTTATTCGACAAGAACCAGCCTATGGTTGAAAACCTTGTACTTCCTTACAAGCAGTATAAAGTTTCGTTCATGTTGGCAGGGATCTCTTTGAGAAATCCTGAAAACATCAGATATAAATGGAGGCTGAGAGGCTACTCTGATTATTGGTCTGAGGAAGTCAGCCAAAGCGAAATTCAGATACAACGCTTGGAAGACGGTGAATACACCTTAGAGGTGATTGCTTCCAAAAACGGTGGAGAATGGACACCACAACCTGCAGAATTCAGTTTTGTGATCAGAAGACCATTCTGGAGGTCGTGGTGGTTCTATCTGTTCATGGCTATCGCAATCTCTGGTATCGTTGTTGTCTTTGTCCGTTACAGGGTATATCGGCTTATGAAGGATAAGCAGGAACTGGAAACGATTGTCAACGAAAGAACCATTGAGATCCAAGAGCAGAAATCAGAGATTGAGCGAAGTAGGGATGAAATAGCCAAGTACGCCAAGGACATCACCGATTCCATCAAGTACGCGAAACGAATTCAAAACGCCATATTTCCAACCTTGGAAGACATTCGATCTGTTGTCCCGGAATCCTTTGTGTTCTTCAGGTCAAAAGATCTCGTTAGCGGTGATTTCTACTTCGCTGAAAAAGTCGGGGACGAACGTGTTTTCTGTGCAGTGGATTGCACAGGGCATGGGGTTCCTGGTGGGTTCATGTCAATCGTTGCGAACAATCTACTGGAACAGGCAACGCGACAATTGAAATTGACAAAACCGTCAGAAATCCTTGCATATCTGAACAAGGGTGTTACCGAAACACTCCACCAAACGTACGAGGAATCTTCTGTAAAAGACGGCATGGATATTGCCCTGTGTTCGTGGAACAAGAAATTGAATATTGTGCAATTTGCAGGCGCATACAACCCGCTTTACCTTTTCCGCAACGGAGAACTGATAGAGTACCGTGGAGATAGGTTTCCTGTAGGTACCTTTGTTGGCGAAGAATCCGGAACTTTCCGTAATCACCAGATAAAAGTGCAACAAGGCGACATGTTGTATCTTTTCTCAGACGGTTTCTCAGACCAGTTCGGGGGTCCTCAAGGCAAAAAATTCAAGGTTAGAAGATTCAAAGCAATGCTCCGCGAGGTTCAATCCTTCCCGATAGACCAGCAATACAGCCTGATAAACGAACACCTGAAATCCTGGATTGGCGATCTGGAACAGGTTGATGACATTGTTCTGATGGGTGTAAGAATTTCGTAGCAACAAAAAAACATGAAACACGTATATCCACGACCAATGCCATTCACTATCATGAAATCCATCCTAATACTCCCTATATTTTTTCTCACGCTTTTATGCAATCAAGTAAACGCGCAGGAATCGGTGAAACTCTTCAACAGTGCCATTTCAAAGGCACAAGCAGGCGATATGCCGGGAGCCATTCAGGACTTTGACAAATGCATTGCGATTGATGGGGAAAACGCAGATGCCTACTATTGGAGAGGGCTTGCAAAAGCTGCCATCGGGCAAACCAACGAAGCCATCTCTGACTTCGGTAAAGCTACCAAGTTCGACCCGAACCATGCAGAGGCATTTCTGAGAAGAGGTACGCTATACAATAACGTGGGCAACCCTAAAGCAGCGCTCGAAAACCTGGAAGCTGCAGTCAATCTACTGCCAAAGAACATGGATTCCTACCTGAATAGAGGCATTGCTCTTGCCAACTTGGGTCAGCATGAACGTGCCATCAAAGATTTCACCACCGTTCTTGAAAACAATAAGTCCAATGATATGGTCCTGATCAATCGTGGAATCTCCTACCGCAAATTGGAGAATTTCGAGAAGGCAATTGAGGATTTTTCGAGTGCCATCAGATATAACAAGTTAAGCGCTGCTGGCTACGTTAATCGCGGTATCGTTTACCGCATGCAAGAACAATTCGAGTATGCCATTGCGGACTACACTCAGGCAATTGTAATTGACCCGAACAACAGTGACGCCTTCTACAACAGAGGAATAGCATATTCCAAACGTGACCAACATCAGGATGCCATCAGAGACTTCTCAAAGGCCATCTCAATTAACCCTGAAGATGCGGATTCTTACATGAATCGTGGAATTGAGAAAGTGATCATTGGGAAAAAGGATGACGGATGCGCTGATATCATAAAAGCCGCCAACCTAGGGCTCGTACTCGCTATTGACGAGCGCAATAAATTCTGCGGGTTCTAGAAACGCTTTAAACGGACCGCCTTCGTGCCTCCACTCCACTCCATTTTCAACAGATACATGCCGGGAGAGACATCTTCCAGATCCAATTGAAAAGACCTTCCGGTAAAGTGCTGGCCTAGGAGAAATTTTCCAGAAACATCATACAGATCGTATCGTACGGTTTCAGTACGATTGAAATTGACGTTGATAAGACCGGATGAAGGATTAGGAAAAACCCCAATGGACAGATTCTGCTCAGAAACGTCTGTAGACAAGGGTACCACTTTGAATTTCCAATAGCCGGAAGGCGCTGTCATCGGCCGTACCTGCTGTTTTCCGTTGGTTGCTTCTGCTTGTATGAAATAGAACACTTCAGCGCCAGGTTGCTGGAATGGAATGAATCCTGTCCACGTATTCTGCGCAGGTTCTGTCAAGGTCATGGCCACTGCCGAATAACCCAAGGTCGTATCCGTTGTCCAATACAAAGTGGCGTTGGCAATGCCGTCCGCATGTTTGATCAATGCATCTATCTGATGGTCGGTTGCAGCGTAAACCTGATCGTGCAATGGCTGATGCGAGATAAGCAACGGGTCGTCTGAAGCCACTGCCTTCGTAATGCAATGAATGGCCCCCGAAGCAGTAATGATCTCGTTGCAGTCAATTCCTACCACTTTGTAACCGGGCAGTGCTTCGCGGTAGATCCTAAGA
>JBFHEW010000444.1:0-3239 GCA_041583955.1 Bacteroidia bacterium
ATACTTATTGATGATGTTTATCTGTGGGTTGTAGAACAGCCCGAACGCAGGACTCACGTTCTTCTTCACCATGAGTAAATGGGTCGAAGCCCCGATGGAGTTTCTCCAGCGGTCCTGCAACGATGTTTTCTTCTGCGCAAAACTGCAGGTGGCACCTGCAAGGAGACACACAAGGAGTAGGAAGCGTTTCACAATGATCAGGTTTTGGTCGATGCTTACAACGGAAAGACCGAGGAATTGTTACCATCCATACTCGCAAAGGGTAACAACATCTGGTTTAGCAGCAATGCCACCGAATACCCATCAATCTTTGCGGATGTGCAGGTCGCGCTGAGGGAATGGAATGGTGATGTTGTTTTCGCGGAATGCCTTATCAATGGCAAACCGGATATCGCTTTTCACGAACTCTATACGGAAAACCGATCGAGAAAAGAAATGCAATGAAAATGTGAGCTGCGAATCGGCAAAATCAGAGAAGAACACGAATGGTTCGGGGGTTTTCACAACCTCTGGGTGCTGCTTGGCACATTCCGTCAGTACCCTTCGCACCTTCTCCACATCGGAACCGTAGGCCACACCTACCACCACCGTGAACCTCGTAAGCTTATGGTTGTGTGTCCAGTTGACCACATTACCGGTAATGAACCGTGAGTTGGGAACGATCATAATGATGCCTTCGCGGGTCTCCATCTCGGAAGCGCGCAGGCGTATCTCCGTTACCCGACCGACCGTACCTTCCACCTCAATGATATCGGACACACGGATGGTGCCATCGAAAAGCAGAATGATACCGCTCACAAAATCCTTGAATACCTCTTGCAGACCCAGACCTACACCCACCAGAAGTGCAGCCGAACCTGCCAATAGTACGGTTATCTGAAAACCCATCGACTCCAAGCCCATGAGTATGGCACCGACCCAAAGAACATATTGAAGGAGTTTGAACACCGACAGACGCCTGCCTTTTTCCAACTCGGAGATGTTCTTGCGGTGAACAACCACCCGTTTAAGAACCCACGAAAGACTCCATGTAGCGATGAGAATGAACCCCAGAGCAACCAACTGAAACGTGCTGAGGTGGTACGAGCCCACGCTTATCAATTCATGTTGCAGAAACTCTTTCATCTTGTGTATTGCGTATTACAAATCTAAGGCATGAAAGGGCTCAGTCGGGAAAAGCCTTCCATTGATGAAGGCCGGAATCATCATATCCCCCTGTTCTTTCGATGCACATGCTCTTGACGTACTATTTACTTACCAATGTAAACCGATCAGCGAAAAAAATACCTGGCCGCTTTAAACCAGGCCGAAAACCCCACTATTCAGGTTCACCATTGAGCGTAACCAGTAGGCACGAAGAATGCAAATGGATGTGTTACATATTTCATTGTCGAAATAGAAATTGATGTCTCCATATTGACAAGTATTAAAAACTTCGTATTCTTGGAGTGCTTTAACCAATAGCTAACCAACCCCATCGAATGAGAAAAGTCTTTACGCTCCTCTCCCTTTTTCTCCTACTCTCCATTGCAACTTTCGCTCAGACCAAAGTGATAAGTGGTGTCATTAAGGACAAGAAGAATGGCGAAACACTGATTGCAGCTTCTGTAATTGTTAAAGGTACATCTACCGGTGTATCTACAGACATCAACGGCAAGTTCTCCATTGAACTGGATCTAACTGAACCTAAGACACTGGTCGTATCCTACCTCGGGTATCAGGATATGGAGCTGGCGGTAGACAATACCACCACTTCGCTCACCGTGGAAATGGAAACGGTGAACATGATAGGACAGGAAGTGGTAGTATCTGGTTCGCGGGTTTCAGAGACCATTCTCGAATCATCGGCTTCCATTCAAAAGATGAACACAAAGGAGATAGGCGAGATCGCATCGGGTGATTTCTACTCCGGCCTCAGTACCCTGCAGGGTGTGGATGTGACCACTTCGAGCCTTGGGTTTCAGGTCATCAACATGCGTGGTTTCAATACCACTGCTCCGGTACGCGTTGTGCAGTTCGTTGATGGAATGGACAACCAGGCACCTGGTCTCAACTTCCCTGTAGGAAACATGGTGGGCGCCAACGACCTCGACCTGGAGAATGTGGAAGTGATCACCGGTGCAGCCTCAGCGCTCTATGGTCCGAACGCATTTCAGGGCGTTGTGAGCATGAAGACCAAGAATCCGTATGATTATCCAGGGCTTTCTTTCAAACTTCAGGGAGGCTCGAGAGATTATGTGGATGCCCAGTTCCGCTATGCGGGAACGTACGGCAAGGAGAAACGCTTTGGACTTAAAGTGACAGGACAGTACAAGCGTGCATACGACTGGGAGGCCAACGATACCAAGTATCGACCGGATTATGATGATCCTACCGACAGTGTGGCACCGAACCTTTATGGCGACATTGAAGCGGACATTGATCTGTCTGAGATCATAGAACAGGCACAGACCGATCCTGAACGCACACAGGAAGAGCGCGATGATTTCATTGCACTCAACAACTGGCTCGGACTTGTTTCGCCCAACGCCTACCCCGGAACCATAAATGTTCGCGCCCCAGGTTATGCCGAACGCGACCTTGCCGATTACAACACCTTCAGTGCCAAGGCCACGGCTGGTCTGCACTACCGTTTCAAAAACGGCATTGAAGCATCGCTCACCTACAAGTTCGGACTTGGTACGGCCATTTATCAGGCATCGAACAGGTACAGCATCAACAATATCCTTTTCCAGCAGATAAAAGGAGAGGTTACTGGCAGAAACTGGAGCGTGAAAGCGTATTCGACATTCGAAGATGCCGGAGACTCGTACGATATCGTATTCACCGGTATCAATATTTCGAAAGAAGGTATTGCCGATTATGTGGGCGAATACCTGAGCGCTTATTTCGACACCCTACGGGTAATGACAGACGATTATGATGATGATGCGACCGCTGCCGAAGTGCAAGCGGCCAAGGAGCATGCACGTGCCATGGCAGATGCGAACGGTTGGATTCCGGCTGGTTCATTCAAATTCGACTCTCTGCGCAATGAGATCATCAACAACTCCGATCTTGAGAGAGGTTCAAAATTCACCGACAGGTCGAACCTGCAGCATGTGGAAGGGCAGTACAACTTCGATTGGCCTTGGATGGACGTGCTTGTGGGTGCCAACGTAAGACGCTACGACCCGCAATCATTCGGAACCATCTTTTCGGATACACTTGTCAATCCGGGTGATACCTTGGCAAACGGA
>JBFHEW010000445.1:0-3225 GCA_041583955.1 Bacteroidia bacterium
GGCTGCGAACTCACTGAGACGTTCACACTGAACGAGCCCCCTGAAATGCGGCTTACTCCCGGTTATGTGACCGATACCTGCGGGCAAGGAGTTGGCGCAGCCACTGTTCAAGTGAGCTTCGGAACGCCTCCGTACAGTTATCTCTGGAAGCCTGATAATGTTCAGACAGCTACCTATTATGGTTTAACCGAAGGGAGTTACGAGGTGGTTGTGACCGATGCCAATGGGTGTAAGGATTCGGTCATTACGCAGGTGATGGATGATCTTCCCTATCCGTTTGCTGCGTTTGACTACCGTATTGAAGGGGAGCATGTGCTCGATCAGGTAGTTCAGTTCGTCAACAATTCGGTGGGCACCATACAGTGGCAATGGAATTTCGGAGATGGCGAGTCGAGCAATGAACGGGATCCAAGACATACCTATCAGGATGCTGGAGACTATCTGGTGCAGTTATTGGGTTCTAACGGATACTGTGATGATACGGTCTATCAATACGTGAACATCGACCCTCTTCTGGCCATTTACATTCCTAACGCAT
Organism: Bacteroidia bacterium; assembly: GCA_041583955.1. Classification (GTDB taxonomy): domain Bacteria; phylum Bacteroidota; class Bacteroidia; order UBA10329; family UBA10329; genus UBA10329. The sequence continues at coordinate 539 of JBFHEW010000445.1, forward strand.
TTACGCCAGGAACAAGTGAAGGCACTCAGGATGGAAACAATGATTACTTCTATCCGCAGGGAGAAGGGTTTGAAGAAGACAGCTACGACATGTTCATTTTCGATCGCTGGGGAAAGATCGTTTGGCAGACAGGTAGATTCGGTCAGAAGTGGGACGGAAGACACATGACCTCGTTAGAGTTGGTACCAGCTGGAACCTACGTGTATCAGATCACCTTCAGGGAGTTTGCAGATCTTGATAGGCACGTGTACAATGGAGTGGTGCACGTGCTTCGTCAGTAGTTTTTGCTCTTCAGTTCGAATGGTGCGAGGCTCATTCTCCGTATTTGATGATAACCGTTTTTGAAGACTTCATCGGTTCTCCCGCAGCATTCTTGGCAGCTGTCCATTTCGGCATGGAACGTACCACCCGCAGGGCATCCTCATTCAAAGGACCGTTTATACCGGATTTGATACTTGCATTCGAAACGCGACCGTCAGCTTCAATATCAAAACTCACAGTCACCGATCCTTTGAGGTTCTGCGCACGCATGGCTTCTGTGTAGATCTTCTTTTTTTCGATGAATCTGTACATCGAAATATCTCCTCCAGGGTAGAGTGCTGCGCTGGCCCCAGCTGTGGCGGTTTGCGTCTGCGACTGTTTTTCCTTTGCCGGTTTTTCTCGCTGTTGTTGTTCGGGAGCTGCTCTCAGTTCCGACTCTGCTCGTGCAAGGTCTTTTGTTTGCGAAACAGCCATGGAGGTTCCTTGAACCACGATTGCAGCCTCCTGATCCATGCTTGCATCAAATGCTCCGGCACTTTCTGTCATCGCTTTCGCAGCACTTCGGGCCGATGGAGACTCCGAATCGGCCAAAGCCATATCATCACTCGGGTCTACTCTGGAAGTTGCAGCAGCTGTGACCTTTTCGGTACCCTGCTCCTTGGCTAGATTCTTAACCGCTTTTTCGGCTATGCTGGTTTCTTCCTTCAGGTCGGTCTTTTTCGCGTCTTGTGTTGGTATAGTGGTCTGTGATACCTGATCCTGCACCACGGGAACAGCTTCTTCAGCTTCTTCCACCGCTGCTGGTTCTTCAAATGGCGTTTCAAGTGCGCTTTCCTTTTCTGAAATGGCATCTTCACTGAAGGCGGTTTCGTGTTCAGCATTGTCTGCCAACTCACTTTTAGAAAAGAAACGGGAACCGACATACATTGCCCCACTGATCACCAGAAGCAAGGTAATGGCAGCGGCAAGTTTACGGTAGTCGAAATCTGAAGTCTCAGGTAATGGTGCAGTTACTGAAGTTGCTCCTGATCTTTTCTGGATCTCTGCGTTCAATTGGCTCAAGTGATGCCTGGTTCTTGCCGGATTGGTGGTGCTTGCAAACCCTTCCAAGGCATCCTTTGCCATTTCGTCAGTGGCCGCATGGTTCTGCACGGTTTTCCGATCGGTTTCAGTCAACTTGTCTTCAGCATAAAGCATCATCACTTGTACCGAAAGGTTTCCATGCGCATCCAGCAGCGGAATCTGATTTCCGAAATCATCCTGTATGTAGGTAGTTTCACTCATCTGTTCTGCTGAGTTGAATTTTCAGATTCCGTTTGCCGTTCTGTAAAAAGCTCTTCACTTCGTTGTATGTATAACCTGTGGTGGCTTCGATCTCCTCGTACGATTTCTTTTCAAAATAGAATAATCGGATGCATTCGCGCTGACCGCCTTTGAGTCCGTCAATGGCTGCGTCCAGTTTCCTGTCTGTTTCTTCCTGACTTTCACCGTTGAGATGCTGAGGAATGTCCGATTCCATGATCTCTCGGCTCAAATGCGCAAATTCCTCTTGCTTCGTGTCCATTCGCTTTTCCTTGCGCAGCTCCATCAGGCATTGGTTCTTGGCCACGCTGTATACCCAGGTTCTGAAGTTTTCTACCTGATGTCGTTTGAGGTCTGACAGCACTTTTTCGAACACGTCCATCACGATGTCCTTTGCTTTCTCCTCATCCTGCATGTATCTGAGACAGACACCGAAAAGCATATGCGAGTAACGCTGAAACAGTTCTCCGATGTAGGCATTATCGTACGAGTAGCGGTAGCGTTCTATGAGATCACCATCACTAAGATTCTGCCTTTTATTGGAACCGAAGGAGAACATGCTTGCGTTAGACGGAAATTTTAAGATTTGGTTCTGATCAAAAAGGCCAAAAGACAGGCATCAGTCTCCTGCAGCGTAAAAATAACTCAACTGATTGAAAATCAATGGAACGTAAGTTAAAGGATGTTCACTTCTCTTCCGCTGACCACTTCAACCGATCGACCATTTCCTTATCCTACATAGATGGTATGAAGTGTACAATTGTCAGAAATTGCCTTGCTTAGGAGTACAAACACTGGATGAGATCGGTATTGCGTGTTGTCTATCTGACAACGAATCTGTTCCTAGAATCACCGTCACGCCACTACCTAAACCAGATTGCGTTGCTACCATCCGACAATGGAAGTTAGTGATAGGTTTCAACAAAATCCAGCTTATTCCAAGTCGTTTGTACCGAACTTTCATTTATCGGAGTACCTTCGCGCCATCAAATAGAAATGGCTGTTATAAATGATCGCTGTTTCACATCGATCAACATAATATGACATTTAAAGAACTCGGGCTGTCCCAAGCCCTGCTCAATGCAATTGAGCGAAAGGGATATGAAACCCCATCACCTATTCAA
>JBFHEW010000446.1:0-3221 GCA_041583955.1 Bacteroidia bacterium
AAAGAAATTCTGGGGAAACGGCTATTCAACCGAAGCGGGCTTGGCGCTCATCCAACACGGTTTCGAAACACTTGGCCTGAAGAAGATTGCCGCCATCGTGCGTCCCGACAATTTTGCCTCACAAGCGGTGATAAAGAAAATCGGATTGAAGCAAAAAAGAACGGGTGTGTGGTACGGAATCGAGTGCTTTTATTTTGAGTTGGATCAACCTTAAATAAGCTTCTCCTCCGGTAGTCTTTTCGTTCTCGTTTTCAAAAAGGCGATCACCTCTTCGTCTGTTTTGAACGAATCATCCAACCGCACGAACTTCTTGGCAAGTGTTTTATAATTCCCTGTCATCAGAAAAAACCACACCATGAAGAAATCGATGCCCTCGAACACAATGGCCTTTTCGCGCTTGTAATCTTCCAGATTGTCGCGGAACTCCTTGGCCATTTCGGTGTAATGCATGCTGGGCTTGATGTGATGGATGATGTGATACCCATCGTTGAAACACTGCTTGTTGTAGGCCACCTCAATACAGGTGATGCTATTGCGGTAGCAATTGCCTGGCGCATCGGCATCTACAAAGGCGTGTTGGCCCCAGTTTCCGGCCATCATCATAAATCGTGTGAACACGAACGGAATGATGAAAACCACCAAGGTCGCCTGCCAATTCACAAAGCTCATTCCGATAACGAAAACATACCAGCTCAACTCACCAAGTACCGTGTTCTTGCGCAGTTTGAATCGCTTTTTCCGCGTGAAATAGTTGGTCAGATCGATCATTCCCAAGGTGAAGAACCGCAGGAAATACTTCATGAAATCGCCAAAACTGTCGCGCTGATACTCGATGGTGCTGCTGAGGTCTTCTCGCAAATTGTTCTCCGGGTGATGCATGCCCATGTGGTGACCGAAATAGGTCTCAGGTGTTTCGCCAAAGAATGGTCCGAGAAACCACGGAATGATCTTGTTCATCCAGTCGTGATCGCGCTTAAAAAGCGGTCGGTGACTGGTGCAATGTAACATGAGAATGTACGGAGGCGTGAAGAATGCCCAGTTGATGGCCAGATATCCTACGGCCACCCACCAATTGAACCTACCAGGAATGTAGAGGTACACTGCGATCGGGACGATCACCAACAGAATTTTGACGATGAGGTGAATGAAAACGATGTCGCGCTCATCACGAATGTACCGTAGCATGAACCGGGTGAAAGCGGATGTTTCCTGCTTTACGTAAACAGGGTCGGTAAAAGGTATTTCGGCTACGTTTCTCATGATCAGATGCCGAAATTAACGAAACACCGGCCTTTCGAGCATATGACCGCTCAAGGTTGCGTCTCCGAACAGACACAAAACACGTTGGACTACCTACGCGATTTTCTTAGCTTCGCAGCCCGTTCGAAAAAAGTAATCTGCTGATAGTCAGCACCCATCATGTGGCAGACCATTGCTCGCATCATTCTTAGAAACCGTATTGCCATTCTGGTGGCGATCGGTCTCATTACGGTGCTGATGGGGTACAAGGCCACATCGGTCAAGATCCGTTACGATTTTGCAGCACTGCTGCCAATGACCGATAGTACGCTGATCAACTACAAAGCATTCAAGCAGAAGTTTGGCGAAGATGGCGATGTGCTGGTCATTGGCATTGAGAACGAGCATCTTTTCAGAAAGGATGTGTATGATGCCTGGTTCGATCTTGGCGAGGAACTCAGGGCGCTGGACGGCATTGAGCAGGTGGTATCTGCCGCCAGATGTTATCATCTGGTGAGGAATGACAGTCTCAAACGGTTTGATTTCAAATTGCTGAGTGAAGGCAAGCCGACTTCGCAGGCCGAACTGGACTCTATCAAGCAGGAGATCGTAAAGCTGAAGTTCTATGACAGATTGATGTGGGACGAGGAATCGCACATTTCGGTAATGGCCATTACCATGAACGCCAAAGTGCTTGACAGCAAGAAGCGCGTGGCCCTCACGGACCGCATCATTTCCATTGGGAAGAAATACGAAAGTCGTTTAGGGTCTGAACTCCGCTATTCGGGCATGCCCTACATACGCAGCATTCTGGCCAAGGTGGTGGCAGACGAAATGGTGCTGTTCATACTTTACGCCATACTGGTAACGGCCTTCATCATGTACCTGTTCTTCCGGTCGTTCAAAGTGGTGATGGTGGCCATGCTGGTGGTCGGGATCGGTGCTGTCTGGTCTATCGGGCTGGTATCGTTATTCGGCTTTCAACTTTCCATTCTCACCGGGTTGGTACCTCCACTCATCATCGTGATCGGTGTGGCCAACTGCATCTTCCTGCTGAACAAATACCACACGGAATACCGCTCGCATGGCAACAAGATAAAAGGGCTGCAGCGTGTGGTGCGCAAAGTAGGACGCGCCACGCTTCTGACCAACGCCACCACGGCTGCCGGTTTTGCCACTTTCACGGTGGTTGAAAGTTCGGTAATGCGCGAATTCGGGGTAGTGGCAGCCACATCCATCATGTTCATTTTCGTGTTGTCGCTACTATTGGTTCCCATTGTGTTCAGTTTTCTGAAAGAACCGAAGGCGCGCCACGTGAAACACCTGGACAGGAACTACTCTAAAACCTTCATTTCCAAGATCGTGGAGGTGGTACTTTCGTACCGTACACGGGTTTACTGGTTCTTTGCCACCGTGGTCGTCATCGGCATCTACGGCATCACGCTCATCACATCGAACGGAAACATCGTGGACGATTTTCCTGAAGACAGTCCGGTGTTGGCAGACCTTGCCTTCTTTGAAAAGAACTTCAACGGGGTGATGCCCTTCGAAGTGCAGATCGATGCCTTGAAACCGGACAAGGCGCTTTCGCCTGCCACGCTTCAGCGCATCGATAAATTGCAGGATGCCATTTCTGCCTACCCCGAGTTTTCGCGGGCTGTGAGCATGGCCGAGGTGGTGAAGTCGTTGAAGCAGGCCTACTACGGAGGAATGCCATCCAAATACAGTTTGCCCAACGGAAGCGAACGCAGTTTCATTCTCTCTTACGCAGATAACGGTGGAGACGGATCGAGCGGAAATGAGATGCTCAACAGTTTCATTGACAGTGCCAAGCAGGTAACCCGCGTCAGTTTTCAAATGAAGGACGTAGGCACGGACGAAATGGATAGGCTGCTGGCCGAGATAGGTCCCCGTGTAGACAGCATTTTTTCACCCGACAAATACAAGACGCTGATAACGGGAACATCGGTTGTGTATCTACG
>JBFHEW010000447.1:0-3204 GCA_041583955.1 Bacteroidia bacterium
GAAAGGAGCTCTGCGTTCTCCATCAGACGGTGGAAATCGAAGGTGACCCGCTTGCTTGCAATGGCCTTTTCCACCGAATCTTCGATGAGTTTGGCCACTTCTGTCCAACCCATGTATTCGAACATCATGGCACCGGACAGAATGATCGAGCTCGGATTCACCATGTCTTTCCCCGCCAACTTCGGTGCTGTTCCATGCGTTGCCTCAAAAATGGAATAGCCGGTGGTGTAATTGATGTTGGCTCCTGGTGCGATTCCGATTCCTCCTACACATGCCGCCAAGGCATCTGAGATGTAGTCTCCATTCAAATTCAAGGTTGCAACAACCGAATGTTGTTTAGGGTAGAGTAGAATCTCCTGTAGGAATGCGTCTGCAATGCAGTCCTTTACGAGCACTTTTCCGGCAGCCAGTGCATCTTCTTGCGCTTGGTTGGCTGCATCATGACCATCCGTTGCCAGTATGCGGTCATACATTCCCCATGTGAAAACATCATTCGCAAACTCCTTTTCAGCGTAGTCGTAACCCCACTTCTTGAAGCTTCCTTCGGTGAATTTCATGATGTTGCCCTTGTGTACAATGGTCACAGATGGTTTCTTGTGCTCAATAGCATATTCGATGGCTGCACGTATGAGGCGCTCTGTGCCTTCCCTCGATACGGGTTTGATACCAATGGATGTGGTTTCTGGGAATCGTATTCCTCTAGCTCCGAAATCATCCTGTAGGATATTCACCAATCGCTTGCATTCAGGGGTTTCGGCCTGAAATTCAATGCCTGCATAAATGTCTTCGGTGTTTTCTCTGAAGATGACCATGTCGGTATACTCCGGGTGGACCAAAGGCGATGGAACTCCCTTGAACCATCGTACTGGTCGCAGGCAGACGTACAGATCAAGCGTTTGTCGTAGCTGTACATTCAACGACCGAATTCCGCCACCTATCGGGGTGGTAAGTGGTCCTTTGATGGCCACCAGATGCTTCTGGATCGCTTCCAGCGATTCCTGCGGTAGCCATTCACCGGTCTCATGGTATGCTTTTTCTCCAGCAAGTATTTCAAGCCACTCCACTTTCTTCGTGTCTCCGTAAATTTTTTTCACGGCAGCATCGAAAACCTTTCTTGCGGGTGTCCAGATGTCCACACCGATCCCATCTCCCTCAATGAACGGAACCGTGGGGTTGTTCGGCACATTCAGTACTCCATCTTTTATTGATATTGATTCAGCCATTTGTTTTTAAGGTTTTTAGTTTCTGAGCCTGCATTGTGGATTCAACAGAATTTGAACCTGCAGGTTTCAGCAATTTCAAAAAAAAAGGCTTTCCGTTCGGAAAGCCTTTCTTGGTAGCCCGTAGGGGAATCGAACCCCTGTTACCAGGATGAAAACCTGGCGTCCTAACCCCTAGACGAACGGGCCGTTTTGTTTAACGGAGCGCAAATGTAAAAAATATTCAAAAACGAAAAAGCGTCAGAAAAAAAATTATTCGATCGGGTCTTGTTCTGCGCTTACTTTGAAGCCAAGTCGCTTGCCTGTTTTTACGCTCATTTGATTGGAAATGTCAATTATCTGACCAACTTGAACCTGGCTCATGCTCGCAAAAGGAGGGGTTAGCAGATCAAATTCCTGACAATATTGGATGGCTGACATGATGATGCTTTTCAGTGCCGACTCGTTCAATTCAGATGACCCGAAATCATTGTAAAGGAATCCTAACTGCTTTTTGCCTTCTACAAAGAAGTGGCCGTCTGCATTGATGAACACTCTACCTATCAGGTAGCCGAGATCTTGTAACCGATTCATCTCGAATGATGTGTTCAGAAAATTGAAGATGCTGATCATTCCGCAGTAGGCATTGAGCCGGTCTTTCTCCACGTATGAGGTTTTCCAGATGCGGTGACTTCGTTCAAAATCAAATACATCGTTGTGCAAAAAGAAGATGATCACGTCTTCTCCGAATTTCAATTCAGCTTGAAACGAACCTTTCTGTGTGTACTTCACCTCAACCTCTTCAAGGTCTTTCACTTCTGTGCTCAGGGCTTCGGCCAAATGTTTGGCTTCCTGTTTGAGTGATTCGAAGTATTCCTTGGTCCGCTTTAAAACCTTGCGTTGGTGAACGCTCTTTTCCTTCAGTGAGGAAACGATAGACTGGTATTGTTCGTTCTGATCCATTAGTAAGCCTTTGCGAATACTACAATCTGGTCCGAATCCTTTCCGCTGTACACGCACTTACCTGGTACTTTGTACGATGGCTCGAGCGGTATGAGTCTAATGGTTGCTTTGGTCTCGTCCTTTATCTTCTGCTCTGTTTCCGGTGTGCCGTCCCAATGTGCCAGTAAAAACCCTCCCTTTGTGTTCAGAACATCTTTGAATTCATTCCATGAAGAAACGGAAGTGGTGTTTTCTTCGCGGTGCTTCAGGGCTTTCGTGTACAGGTTGGTCTGGATTTCGGCCAACAGCGATTCCACGTATTCCGTAATCCCATCGGCAGAAACCGACTCTTTGGTGAGTGTGTCTCTTCGTGCAACTTCAAGTGTACCGTTTTCAATATCGCGCGGTCCGAGTCCGATCCTGACCGGAACTCCTTTGAATTCGTACTCAGCGAATTTCCAACCTGGTTTGTGTGTGTCGCGATCGTCCAGTTTCACGGAGATTCCCTTTGCTTCGAGCTGGGCTTTTATCTGCTTTGCCCTGTCACAGACCAACTTATATTCTTCTTCCTTCCTATATATGGGAACAATGACCACTTTGAATGGAGCAACGTTCGGAGGAAGCACCAGACCATTATCATCAGAATGTGTCATGATAAGCGCTCCCATCAGTCTTGTGGAAACACCCCATGAGGTGGCCCAAACAAAATCCTGTTTTCCGTCCTGACCGGTGAATTTCACATCAAAGGCCTTGGCGAAATTCTGTCCAAGAAAGTGCGATGTTCCGGCCTGCAGCGCCTTCCCATCCTGCATCAGTGCTTCAATGCAATAGGTTTCAATGGCGCCTGCAAACCGTTCGTTGGCTGATTTGGTTCCTTTCCATACAGGTATGGCGAGGAAATTCTCGGCAAAGTCAGCATATACGTTCATCATCTGTTCTGCCTCCGCAATGGCCTCTTCGCTTGATGCATGGGCTGTGTGTCCTTCCTGCCAAAGGAACTCTGCTGTTCTCAGAAACAGCCGCGTACGCATCTCCCAGCGTACCACATTGGCCCACTGGTTGA
>JBFHEW010000448.1:0-3201 GCA_041583955.1 Bacteroidia bacterium
ATAGGCGACCCTACCAGTGTTCATGACATCAAATGGGTAAGTTTTTTCAGCCTCCGGCCCGATTTCGAGGTCTTTTTCCTGGTGCAGGAAACAGAACTGAAGCTAATTTCCAGTGAGCGAAGGAAAAAGCTGAACGAGCTCAACATACAGATCGAAGGTCCGATAAAAAGCTACTCGCTATGGAGGTTCTGGGACAACCGGGCTTCGCTTAGAACGATACGGACAGTTATCCGTGAAAGGAGGATTGATATTGTACATACCCTATTTGCCACTCCATTTGCCCTTTGGACACCCAATCTGGAAGTTCCATCTGTGATAACCACCCGTGGTTCGGACGTACTGGTGGTTCTATCATCGCTTCAACACAACAGCGGATTACGGGCCGTCCATAGCAGACTGCTGCTTTCAAAATTCAGATCCGCCTTCCTTAAAAGCGGAGCCATCACCTGTACTTCCCAAGGTCAGCTGGACCGCATCAATGAACTATTCGGGTCAAACATACCGGCCAAGATCATCAGAACGGGGGTGAATGTAGATGCCATAGCCGAACTGGAACCAGCACTCAAACTGCCTTCGATCTTCCATGGCAAGAAGATCATCTTCCTTCCGCGCTACATGCAGCCGATCTATCGAACAGAGTTGCAATTGGAGGCCATCTCAGAGCTACCTACGGAACTTCGGTCTCAGTTGGCGCTGATACTGATACGTGGGAGTCGGGCCAACAAAAGCTACCACGACAGAATCGAGCAGCTGCTACAGCGCTGTGGCGTTCCCTTCCATATTTTCGATTCACTGACCCAGGCAGAAATGTGGTCGGCATTCAAACTCAGTGCATTGGCCATCATGACCCCGAAAACAGACGGAACTCCGAACAGCGCGTTGGAGGCAATGGCTGCCAGGTGTCCACTCGTACTAGGGAATTTCGGCTACGATGAGGACCTTTTCTCAGAACGATTCTGTTTGAGGATGTCAACCGATTCGAGTTCAGAACTATGCGCCATCATAGACACGGCATTGACAGAATATCCTGCTGAAAAACTGGAGCAGGCTTTCATGAATGTGTCGGAAAAAGGAAATCGGCCTACCGAAATGCAGAAACTTCTTCAGACCTATTCAGCGCTGCTTCAAGGCTAGTATCTTATCGCAGAAATCAGGGTAATTGATGTCTGCCGAATAGAACGTTCCCCACATTTTGCGTGCTTCTGCCCGCATGGCTCCATATGCATCGGGTTGCATGTGGGCCACGCCTTCTATCACACGTGCCACATGTTCGGGGTCGATTTCCTGATCAAGAAGAAAACCGGTCCGTCCGTTTATCACGATCTCGGAAACCCCGCCCACATTGGTTGCAATGGCCGGAATACCGAACGACATGGCCTCCATGATACTTACCGGAATGCCATCGTACTGACTAAGGCTGATGAAAAGATCGACCATGTGTTCTGAGTAATACCTGAGCACCTGCCAATTGGCCACACGACCTTGAAAATGGAAATCGACATTCTGTTTGGGCCCAAGGAGCTGTTGCGCCAACTCCTTGATGAGCGCTTCCTCCGACCCAGAGCCGAAATGAACCCACTCCACCTCAAGGTCCTTGACCTTTGACAATGCCTGTACGATCAATTGCACGCGCTTAATAGCAATGAGGTTGGAGCAACTCACTAAACGGAATCTGCGGAACGTACGCGAATGCGCCTCAGACTGGTTCACTGTTCGGATGCCGAGCCGACTCTGAAAAATGCGCCCCTTGCTTATGATGGTATCGAAATGACTGAGCAGATAGTTCTTTCCGTTCTCCGAAATAGCGAAAACCGCATCCAGTCCATTGAAAATGGTTTTTCGGAAAGGCAGGTAATGATAGGTGCTGCGCTCGAAGTAAAGGTCCCATCCGTGCGACCGACTGAATGCAATGACCTCAGGTTTTTCGGTCCGCATGTATGCGATGGCCAACGCTGCATCATCTGTCCAGTAGCTATAAAGATAGATCTGGTGGTCGGGCGTTTGGGAAATCAGTGCGTCCAATCCTTTTTTGATCTTCTGTGCCCGCAGCTTGGAGCTTATCATGGTTTTCAGCTTCCCAAAGGTCAAACTGCTATGATAGTGTGAGCGGATGACCCGTGCCTCTTCCCTTATCTCGGCATCGAACAGAAACCGCCACAGTGCAACGGCCTTTTCCAGAAAGGTCACATCGGAGGAAACCGAAACCAAATGCACAGCAGAAGGCGTTTTGAACGATTCTGTCGTTGCGCTGGGATCGGTCCGGCAAATGGTAACGCGATCAAACCGTTGCATGAGATACTCAAGCTCCACCTCCAAGAACGGCTCACCGAACCCGAATGGGAAATTGCTGCACACAACGATGAGATGACTTTTCTGAGTTGACATTCAACCGCTAATTACCGCATTATTGGAATGATTGGGAAGTTCCTCCGAAATTCCTTCGGTTTGCGTATCATTGGTCGACCTACAGCATGTGCGGGATTGCCGGAATATATGACCCACGAGGGATAAAGGACGATGCGCTCAAGCGCATGTCGGACAGCATTGAACATCGCGGGCCTGATTCGGATGGTTTCTTCACACAAGGCAATTTCGGGCTTGTTCATCGCAGGCTGAGTATCATTGACCTGAGCTCAGCAGCCAATCAGCCTCTATTTTCGGAAAGCGGTAGATATGCCATCGTATACAACGGTGAGGTGTACAACCACCGGCAGATAGCCAAGGAGCTCTCGGTAAAACTCAGAACACATAGCGACACGGAAGTGATCCTGGAAGCATTTGCGCAATGGGGTCCAAGCATGGTGAATCGGCTTAATGGCATGTTCAGCATTGCCATTTTTGATAAGCAGGAAGAAAAACTATACCTCTTTCGCGACAGAATGGGAATAAAACCCCTGTTTGTTTATCTGAAGAACGGAGTATTGGCGTTCGGGTCGGAACTGAAGGCCTTAACGGCTTTGAAAGGTCAGTTGGACTTCACCATGAACCGCGAAGCCATACCGTATTTCCTGCACCTTGGGTACATACCACAGCCAATGACCATCTACAACGAGGTGGAAAAATTCCCATCTGGACATTGGGCTGTTTTTGATGGTGAAAACCTGAAAACGGAGTGTTACTGGACAGCGACCGAGAAGATAACATCTGAGGTTCTGTCTGATGAAACCGAAGCCAAGCACAGATTGGAGACTTTACTGAAGG
>JBFHEW010000449.1:0-3200 GCA_041583955.1 Bacteroidia bacterium
CCCCGACCCATCAAAAAGTGAAAGGCCGTTGGGGGTTCCGATGATCAGATTGCCTTCGTGGTCTGTGGCCAGACAGGTGATGTTGTTGTCTGCCAGACCGAATTCGTCAGAGTAGATGTATAGATTCTGGCCATTCCATTGCAAAAGACCGGCAAAGTCCATGGTTCCGAACCAGAGGTTTCCAAAGCCATCTTCTGCAATGGAGCTTATCTGACGTTCGTTGATATCGGGGTCGTTGAATGCGCGCACAAAGGAGTGACCATCGAATCTAAGCACTCCTCCGGCCTCGTTTCCGGCCCATACCCGACCTTTCTTGTCGATGAAGATGCAGCTTGGAACGATGTCAAGATCTTCTGTGGAGAAATAATGGGAGAAGGCCAGGTTCTTAACCCTTACCAGACCTTTCCGCGTACCCAGCCAAGTGTTGCCTTCCTTATCGTTCATCACCGAAAGCACTTCGTTGCTCGGCATGCCGTTCTCTTCACTTATCCGAAGCAGCTTTCCTTTGCGGAGGCGGTTAACCCCATTGTAGGTGGCCAACCAAATGTCTCCCACGCGGTTAACAGAAAGATCGTTTATCTGGTTGTTCGTAAGATTTCCGCTGGTGGAGGTTTTAAGGAAACGCCCATTGGTCCAGATGCTCATTCCGCCAAGCGTACCAATCAGAACCTGGTCTTTTTTCTGGAAAATGCCTGTCACGTAGTTGTTCACCAGCCCGTTACCCATATGCAGGTGGTCTATCCTGTCGTTTCGGATGATGTTCATTCCTGAGCCGTAGGTACCCACCAGAATGTTGCCTTCGGCATCCTGAGAAATTGCACGGGTGTTGTTAGACGCTAAACCATCAGCAACGGTTTTCGAGTTCCACTTGGTTCCGTCAAATGTGGAAACGCCTCCGAAGGTTGCCGCCCATATCTTTCCTTCGCGGTCTTGAAACAGGTCTTGCACCTCGTTGTTTGCAAGGCCATCTTCTTGATTCACGGTCCAGATGGAATCCTTCTCAATTACGGAGATACCTCGGAGTGGATGACCGACCCAGATCCTTCCAGAACGGTCGCACATGATGGAAATGCAGTTGTTCTCTGCAAGCCCGTCCCGAAACCCGTATGTCTTGAATTTTTTTCCGTCAAATCGGCTCACACCGCTGCTGGTGGCCACCCAAACGTAGCCGAGCGGATCCTGACAGATGTCGGCCACCTCCGAACTGGCAAGGCCACTTTCGCTGCCATACACCTGCAGATCATAGGTCTGACCGTTTGCGCGGTAGCCCCAAGCCAATGCCATGGGGAGAAAAAGAAGAGAGAAAAAGTATCTTCTCAACACTGAGTGGTAAAGTTCTTATAACCTTAACACGCAAATACGAAGAAGACCCCAATAAGTTCCGAATTAATTTCCGGCCAGGAATTCCTTGAACCAAAGTCCGGAGTCCTTTATGGTTCGTTTCTGTGTTTCAAAATCGATGTGTACCAAGCCGAAACGCGGATGATAACCCTCGGCCCATTCAAAATTATCCATCAGTGTCCAGCAGTAGTAGCCCTGAACATTCACCCCTTCTCGCTTTGCCCTTAGCACTTGCCTGAGGTAGTCCTGGTAGAATTTCTTCCGTTGTTTATCGTGTACATGGTTGCCCTCCACCACATCGGGGAATGCACTGCCGTTTTCCGTTACAATGATCTTGTCGATCTTCTCATACCTGTCGAAGTATTTGAGCATGTCGTAGATACCCTCAGGGAATACTTCCCACTTCATTTCGGTTATTCCGGGTCGAGGTTTCAGATTCTTCGGGGCAATGGGCGTGCCGGCCATCCAAGGCACTATACCGTTGGCCTTGGTAACCATTCTGGAGTAGTTCTGAAGGCCGTAGAAGTCAAAGTCGAATTCAACACGTTTCATATCGCCATCCAAAATGTATTTCTCCATTTTTCTGAGCATGGGCAGGTCGTCCATGGGGTAACCCAATCCCTGCGGTGGCTCTATGTAAAGTCGGTTTACCAGGGCATCGAACCGTTTGGTGGTCTCATCATGCCGATGTTTCTCGTTCACGGGGTAAATGGGCGAGCAACTGAAAGTGGTTCCGACCTGCGCATCAGGCACGTTTGCCCGTATGATCCTACCTCCATCGGCCTGACACATGGTGGAATGATGGCAGGTTGGGAGGAAATTCTTCGGCCACATTTTTCCTGGGGCATGCATCCCCAGCATGTATCCCACAATGGTGAATGATGCCTGTTCGTTCATCACCATCCAATTCTTGACCTTGTCGCCATAGGTTCTTGTGATGAGGTTGGCATACTCCTCAAACCAGTTGGTCACATCGCGGTTCTGCCAGCCTCCTTTGTCTTCGAGCGCCTGCGGAAGATCCCAATGGTAAAGCGTTATCCAAGGCTGCACGCCCTGTTCCAGGCAGGAGTCAATGACCCGATGGTAGAAATCCAGGCCTTTCTGGTTAACCTCACCGATTCCGTTCGGCAGTACTCTTGACCACGCAGTGGAGAAGCGGAACACGTCCATGTTCATTTGTTTCACCAGACCGATGTCAGAAGCATAGTTGTGATAGAAATCGCAGCTCACATCTCCATTTTCGTTGTTCTTGATGTTGCCTCGTTTGTGGGTAAAGGTGTCCCATATGGAAGGGCCCTTTCCGTCCACGTTCCAAGCGCCTTCTATCTGGTAGGCAGCCGTTGCCACACCCCACAGAAAGTCTTCTCCGAAATCTGCAGCAGTGAAATCGAGGGTTTCGGGCCGACCCATTCCTGATGCGTATGGAGCCAAAGCGAGACCTGCGCTGCCCATCATGGCTCTTCTTATTGCTTCTCTTCTATCCATATGGTTACTGTTGAAATCCGTTCAAAAATACCTTTCTGAATGTGGTATGGGGCGTTTTAAAGGGCTAATTTTGCATCAAACTAGAACAAATGAAATTCGGAGTAGTCATTTTCCCAGGTTCCAATTGCGATCACGATATGATCTACGTCCTGCGCAACATCATGAAGCAGGAAGTGGTGGAACTTTGGCACAAGGACCACGATCTGAAGGGGGTTGACTTCGTAGTGCTTCCAGGAGGTTTTTCCTTTGGCGATTATCTGAGGTCGGGAGCCATTGCCCGTTTTTCTCCCATTATGAAAGAGGTGATCGAGTTTGCGAACAATGGTGGCTACGTGTTGGGCGTTTGCAATGGTTTTCAAGTGCTCTGCGAAGCA
>JBFHEW010000450.1:0-3194 GCA_041583955.1 Bacteroidia bacterium
CAACGATCATGGCTTCTGTAACAATCTCGTAAACGAGTTTGTAGATGTCTTCGTTCGTCATTGAATTGGCTTGATCGTGGTACCTGTTTTATTGTCTCAAACTTCGCGAATGCAATTGTTTCGACAATGCATTGGCGCAAATTTTTTGCTGTTGGCAGCAATATACAGATCACCGTGAGAGATTTAGGTTCCTTTTCTCCTTTTGAGCCGAATCAGGTGTTTGCTGCCTTGGCACGCAATCGGAATGGAGTTAGGGATTCATCAGGGTTGCGTTGAATGCGATTTTCCGTTCATTTTCTGAAAAGAGCGGTATTTGCTAATGTCTTATTATTTAGAATCATTCTAAATTATACACCTGTCATGATTGATCAAAACCGCTATTGCCTTTCTGTTAAATTTGCCGCGATTTTAAGGACGACAATCCGATAGCTAATGTCAAAAGACATCAAGATCAAAAAAGGCCTGAACATCCCACTGAAGGGTGAGGCCGACAAGGTACTAGGTACTGCAGAGAGGTCAGATACCTTTGTGGTCAAACCTACCGACTTCAAGAATTTCATACCGAAACTTCTCGTAAAGGAAGGGCAGGAGGTGCTTGCTGGTTCGCCATTGTTCTACCATAAGGAATACCCTGACGTGAAGGTCGGGTCTCCTGTGAGTGGGGAAGTGGTGGAAGTGACGCGCGGAGCAAAGAGGAAGATTCTCGGAATCAAGATCCTTGCTGACAAGGAGGTCCGTTATGCGGAATTCCCATCTGCCAATCCATCGAGTATGAGCGGTGAGCAAGTGAAACAACGGTTGTTGGATCAGTGTCTCTGGCCATATATTAAAAGACGCCCTTACGGAACCGTAGCTCGGACATCAGATAAGCCATTGGCCATCTATGTTTCAGGTTTCGATTCTGCTCCACTGGCAGGTGATTACGATTATATCCTTCACGGTAAGGAGAAAGAGTTTCAGGCCGGGTTGGATGTTCTGAAGCAGCTTACTGATGGAAAGGTGCATTTGAACCTTCACCGTGAATTGAATACCGATGCCGTTTTCAAAGATGCCAAAGGTGTTCAGATCAACTGGGTAAGCGGTCCGCATCCATCTGGTAATGTCGGTGTTCAGATACACCACATTCAACCTTTGAATAAAGGCGAAGTGGTATTTACCGTTGCTGCCCAGGATGTGGCCTTGATAGGAAACGCCTTCCTCACAGGAAAGTATGATGCAACACGTTTGGTTGCACTGGCAGGTTCTTCGGTCAAGACTCCAAAGTATTTCAAAACCATTCAGGGCGCTGCCGTTTCAACGTTGGTTGCCGGTAATGTAGAAGAAGACAACAATCGCATCATCAGCGGAAACGTACTTACAGGTACGAAAGTCGCTGCAGATGGTCACCTTGGTTTCTTCAGCAAAGAAGTAAACGTTATTCCTGAGGGGGATCATGCCAAGTTCTTCATCACCGAAGGTTGGGCAGGACCAGGTCTCACCAAGCACTCAGCATCGAGAAGCTACTTCTCTTGGTTGATGCCAGGCAAGAAGTATGAGTTGGACACCAACACCAATGGAGAGAAACGTGCGCTGGTAGTTACCGGAGAGTACGAAAGTGTATTCCCAATGGACATTTATCCGCAGCATTTGGTGAAAGCCATCATGATAGGGGATATCGAGTTGATGGAGAACCTCGGGATATACGAGGTGGATGATGAGGATTTTGCGTTGTGCGAGTATGTCTGCACCTCAAAAACCCCTGTTCAGCAGGTGGTGAGAGAAGGACTCGCGCTCATTGAAAAAGAATGTGGTTAAAAGATAAGGCACAATGAAGTTTTTGCATACAGCCTTCCAGAACATGAAAGCACCCTTTGAGAAAGGGGGCAAGTTCGAGAAGTACGATAAGGTACTCACCGCAATCGATGCGTTGGAGACCTTTGCGTTTACACCAGATGAGGTTACTCACAGCGGTGCGCACATCCGGGACGGGATTGACCTGAAACGAACCATGTCGGTGGTCATCACTGCCATGATACCTTGCTTGCTGTTCGGTATGTACAACGCAGGATATCAGCATTATCTGCAGTTGGGGGTTGAAGCCAGCTTCTGGGAGATGTTCCAGATAGGATTGGTGAAGGTGTTGCCGATTGTGGTCGTATCCTACGCTGTCGGACTTGGAATTGAGTTCGGTTTTGCCATGTATAAAGGACATTCGGTTGAAGAAGGTTACTTGGTGACAGGTATGCTTATTCCACTGATCGTTCCGGTTGATATTCCTCTTTGGATGTTGGCCGTGGCCGTTGCATTTGCCGTTGTTTTTGGCAAGGAAGTGTTCGGTGGTACAGGAATGAACATTCTGAATGTGGCTTTGACAGCCAGAGCATTCCTTTTCTTCGCCTATCCTACGTTCATGTCAGGAGATAAGATCTGGGTGCACGGTGGAATGACCAATGACGCCATTTCGGGTGCTACCATCCTAGGCGACCTTGCAGCTATGAAAGGAGGCATGGAATCGCTACGGTTCTCAGCAGAGGAGATGTTCATCGGTCTCATTCCGGGTTCAGTTGGGGAAACATCCACGTTGGCTATCCTGATCGGTGCCGGTATTTTGCTCCTCACGGGGATCGGAAGCTGGAGAATCATGTTGTCAGCAGTTCTTGGTGGTGCAACCATGGGGTTGATCTTCAATGCATTCGGTTCTAACGGATTGATGCAACTTCCATTCTGGCAGCACATGATAGTGGGTGGTTTCGCTTTCGGAGTCGTATTCATGGCAACCGATCCGGTCACTGCAGCACAGACGAACAAAGGGAAATGGATCTACGGATTCCTCATTGGTTTCCTTGCCATCATGATCCGAGTGTTCAACCCAGCCTATCCGGAAGGAATCATGCTGGCCATACTCTTCATGAATGTGATGGCACCGCTGATCGACCATTATGTGGTTGATGGCAACATCAAGAAGAGATTGAAAAGGTTAAACGTAAAAACTGCGTAATCATGGCGGTTGATGTAAATAGCAATAAGTACACTTTCATCTTCGCAACGGTGATGGTCATAGTAGTGGCAACGCTTTTAGCGCTTGCTTCCGAAAGCCTTAAGCCAATGCAGAAAGAGAACGTGGCGAACGAAAAGCGCCAGAATATCCTCAGCAGTATCGGAATTGAGGTTTCTGCGGCAGATGCCGAAGCCGCTTACACCGAGAATTTGGTAGA
>JBFHEW010000451.1:0-3191 GCA_041583955.1 Bacteroidia bacterium
AAGGCTTCCCAATTGACCGACTGAAATTCCATGAAGCGTACAAGGTAAGCCATTTTATGGCTGGAAGGTCATGTTCGGGTTCGGGTTATAGCTCGAAATTGCCAACTTTGGCAAAAATCACACAGATAAAGATGATTACACTTATTTCGCCCGCTAAGAAATTGGACTACGCCTCAGAGGTGTGTACAGAGGAGTTCACCATCCCCGAAGGCTTGGATCGCTCTGCACTGCTCATCAATAAACTTCAGCGAACTTCCAAGAAGAAGATTGGCGAGATGATGGATCTCAGTCAGAATCTGGTTGACCTGAATGCGGAACGGTTTGCGAGCTGGACTCCTGATTTTAGCGAAGGAGAAAGACGTCAGGCACTTCTGGCGTTCAAAGGAGATGTGTATCAAGGAATGAAGAACGACCAACTCACACCATCCGAGTTGCAATTCGCACAGACGCACCTTCGGATCCTGAGCGGACTTCACGGACTACTACGCCCACTGGACCTCATTAAGCCATACAGGCTGGAAATGGGCACCAAACTGTCGGTGCAAGGCAAGAAGGACCTGTATGCATTCTGGGGAGATGAGATCACCAACAGGCTGAATGCCTCGTTGGAAGCCTCAGGGAACAACACACTTTGTAATCTCGCAAGTGGAGAGTACTTCAAAGCCGTGAATAGGAAAAAACTCAATGCAACCATCATTACACCGGTTTTCAAGGACATGAAGAATGGAAAATTGAAAGTGATATTCCTTTACGCAAAACAGGCCAGAGGAATGATGGCGGGTCATATTCTTCGTCATTCCATCAACGATATCGAGGAGATAAAGGGTTTTTCTGATGGTGGGTACCGGTATACGGAAGAGCTGTCAGACAGTGAAACATGGGTTTTCACGAGATGATGCAGGTGAACCACTGCAACGAACGCTGCATGTGTTTCCTCCTTGTTGCTGATGCTTCCTTGTAATTTTTACATTTGGTACACCAACCTAAAACCCCTTATCGTATCATGAAAAAGAACATTTACCTCCTGTTCTCCTTTTTCCTCAGTTTTAATTCTATTGCACAGAATCTCGTGGTTAATCCGAGTTTCGAGAATACCGCCAGCAATTGCGGGAATTTCGGAGGCGAGGGATTCTTTACCGACCTGGTAGGAAGCTGGGACAATGCCAGCAACAATGCAGCTGGCGATAGTTGCTCTTCTCCCGATCTTTTTTCGGCATGTAATCTGGTTTTCGGTAATCCGGGCCCGGTGCATATGCCCAATTCCGCGCTCGGATATCAGTATTCCAGAACAGGTACCAGACATGCCGGTATCATTACCCACGAAGCGTTGGACGAATACCGTGAATACATACAGGGTCGTACAACCACACCGCTTGTCCAAGGTCAAAGCTATTGCGTGAGTATGTATGTGAGTCTCGGTAATTCGGTGATGTATGCGTCCAACAACATTGGCGTTTATTTCGGAAACACCCCTTACCAGCGCGATCCGTGCCCAGGTCAGACCAATTCCGGTATATACGTGACCCCACAACTCAACTACGGTTGTAATGCCATTACCGATACAATGAACTGGGTCCGTTTGGAATGGAACTATGTGGCAGCTGGCGGAGAGCAGTATTTTCTCATTGGAAACTTCTTCAATAACGCCAATACCACCATTGTCAGCAACCCGGGTGGCACGTTCATAAATCCGTATGCGTACTATTTCATTGATGATGTCAGCATCATTCCCTCAACGGCCTGTTGCTATGCCGATGTGCAGCCGGTATCAACCTTATGTGTTTCAGATGCTCCGATCACGCTATCTGCCGTTGGTGGGGTAGGTAGCAGCTGCTCCAATAGTAGTTCTGGCACCTGGTCGGGTGCAGGGGTTACCAATGCCAGTGCCGGTACCTTCAGCCCAAGCGCAGCAGGCGTAGGAAGTCATACCATCACGTACACGCTTAGCTGTGGTTACAGCACCACGGTGACTGTGAATGTCAGTGCATGTGCCACGCTTTCTGTTTGTTCAGAACCCAACGGAAACCTCACGGTGACGGGAGGTACCGGTCCGTACACATGGAGCGAGCAGGCACAGATCCAGGACTGCAGTGCGTGTCAGGATCTTTTCCCGATTCCGCCATGTTCTTTCCCTCCGGGCTGTGCGGTTACAGTTACAGGTTGGGAAGATTTCGCCACCGGAACCACTGTCGCACCAACAGGCACGTGGCCTATAAGGGTAAGCGATAGCGATGGGGGCGTGATTGAGATAAGTGGCCCGAGTGCCGTACCTCCATGCACCTCCATTCCGTGCGAATTGGCACTTCAGGTTGCTGATGTGCAAGGAGTTTGCGGTGGCGCTCAACAGGGTTCCATTACGGTTTCTGCCACAGGAAACATCGGTTCTGTATCGTATTCTTGGAATTCAACACCTGCACAGAGCGGGCCTACCGCTTCAGGATTGCCCGCAGGATCGTACACGGTTACGGCAATTGACCAGCAGGGCTGCGAAACATCCTTGACACAGGTTCTGGAGGCCGGAAGCATTACGGTTTCAGCTGGTGATGATGTGAACATCTGCAAGGGACAATCTGTAACTCTGAGCGCCACCGGAGCCGCTACATACGAATGGAGTGATGGTTCAGGCGGAACCGCATCAGGAGCTACCATCACTTTCAGTCCCAACGAAACCACCACATACACCGTTACAGGCACCAGTGCCGGTGGGTGTTCTGATGTGGATGATATCACCGTTAACGTTTATTTCTCACCTATTGTTACCGTTTCCGCTCCTCAAAATGTATTATGCGACAATGCAGCTCAAATGACCCTGACGGGAGACCCCGCAGGTGGAACGTTCGCAGGCAGCGGAATGTCGGGAGATGTGTTCGATCCAAGTGCAGCAGGAGTTGGCGAACACCTCATTGAATACACGTATTATGAGGTGGTCGAGTGTCCTGCAACGGCCGAAGTAACCATTACGGTCGATCTCTGTACCGGAATATCCGACCGCTCTGTTCTCAATGGACTGAATGTTCTACCGAATCCTTCTTCGGGTTGGATCATGATTGAGAACAATGGCGAAGCGTCAGGTCGGGCCGAATTCTCGGTTGCCGATATGGTGGGGCGTACGATCATTGCTCCGGTTTCTGCAGAATTGGCAGGCCTCAGATTACCACTCGACCTTACAGCAGTTGCAAGCGGACAATACC
>JBFHEW010000452.1:0-3191 GCA_041583955.1 Bacteroidia bacterium
AGTGGTTTCAGGTCTGCCTAAAACGCGTTCAGGCAAGATCATGCGAAGAATTCTGAGAAAAGTAGCAGAAGGCGATATCTCCAATCTCGGAGACACATCTACCTTGCTTGACCCTGCTGTGGTTGATGAAATTAAATTAGGAGCGGGGTTATAGAACGCTTTTTCGGAATGGTTTTTGCTCAACAAAGCATGTGGTTTTTTTCAAGAAGGAAATAGGTTTATTGGCTCTTGTCTTGCTAAGCTTCACATGCCAAACTGGTTTTGCACAAACCAACGAGCTCGTGGGTACGGTAAGTTCATCGAATGGGAAGTCGTTGACCAATGCGCATGTCCTTGACCTTAACAGTAGAAAAGGAACAGTTACTGATGAGCTTGGAAAATTCGTGCTATCGGTTGCCGATTCAGGAACGGTACTTCGCATCTCTCATGTTGGATATCAGCCACAATTATATGTGGTAGCCCCAATTGATACCTATTACAGATCTGAATTGGCGCAGCGCGCATCAATCACGCTTTCCACAGAATCCACGTTGCTTTCTTCGGTGATGATCAAACCACAAGAGAAAACTGTTCTTGATGGTAGGCGAGGAGTAGTACTTCGGGATTTCAGTTTTGCTGATGGCAACAACTTGCTCTTGATGGCAGAGGATGGCATCCGACTTCTCGTTCTGTGTAACGAGCGATGGGAAGAAATAAGCAGGCTCGAAGTTGGGAAACTAGGCGACAGACTTTATGAAGATTGCTTGGGAAATGTTCACCTTTTTGGAGAAGACAGTGTTTATCAGATCGATGTGAATTCTGAAGGAATCAATTTGGTTTTCGCTTCCGAACAATCATACTTTCTGGAGCAATTGGCGCATTGCTCAGCTTCCAGTAGATCACACATCTTTTTCAGTTCCTACCAAAAGGCCGGTCAGGAAGTCTTTCACTACGGCCTAAATCGCGAAACCAAGGAAGGTTCAATTCTGGCCCACGTTATTAATGATGAAGGCTTGTTGGATATCGAAGACTATTTTAACAATCTTCAGTATCAAAGACGTTCCAATTCCCGATTTCTCAGAGCAGGCTCAAGCTATGCAAATGACCGATTGACGGCCATGCAAACGGCATCGTGTTGCTTAAACGGCAACGTACCTATTGCATCAGGAATTATGGGAAACTGCATCGACCCAATTACCATTTATAGATATCGTGGAGGCATGCAGAGTTCTTGGTCTTTCCGAAACACCTCCAATGTTAGCGGATCGTTAAGCGATAATTTCGGTGGTTCGCAATCTCAATACTTTCAGTCAGTTGCTAACAGACAATTAGAGCAGCAAAATGCTATCACAAATACGTGGAGCCCATCGCCACGCGACCGCGGCTGGATCAACCTTTTGACTCAACCTACCTACAGTCCGCTATTTGATCTGCGCGATAGCATTTACGTTTTTGATCACGTGCTGGGAGTATGCCATGTGCACGATCAGGAAGGAGTGAAGATTCGGACTTTTCCAATAGAACATCACGAGATCAAAGGCTGGAGAAATCTGCTTGTAGCTGATGCCAATGGGCAAAAAATATACGCCCATGTAAAGCAGCGAAATAAGGTCTATTTAATGGAAATCGACCTGAATAACGGTAGTGTTTTACGCTCTGCATTACTTCAGGATGCAGCATTTGTAGAGCATTTGAAAGTGAAAGATGGCTACGCCTATTATCTAAAGGGATACAGGGATATTATGATGTCTGATAGAATAATGAAGGTTCAGCTGTAACTGCACTGAATGGTCCGGTTAGCCACAAATTATTGTCCATATTCGTAGAATATTCTTTGCTGATATTCTATGACCAAACAAGACCCATCCGAAGACAAAAGATTATTCCTACTCGATGCATTTGCACTCATTTACAGGGCGTATTTCGCATTTGCGGGCAACCGCGTAGATAAGCATGGCAATCGTGCCAGCGGCTATACCATGGTCAATTCGAAGGGCCTGAACACTTCGGCCATTTTCGGATTCACCAATACGCTTCTTGAGTTGCTGGAGAAGGAAAAACCATCACACATTGCCGTGGTTTTCGATATGCCGGGCGAAACAAACCGCCAGGTGGAATACACCGAATACAAGGCCAACCGACAGGCCATGCCCGATGATCTTCGCGATAGCATTTCGTACATCCAAGACCTGATACGTGGCTTCCGGATCCCTGTTCTTGGCGTGGAAGGATACGAGGCCGATGACGTGATAGGAACGCTGGCCAAAAAGGCCGAGAAGCATGGTTATACCACTTACATGGTAACACCGGATAAGGACTACGGCCAACTGGTCTCCGACAAGATCTACATGTACAAACCGGCCCGAATGGGAAACGACATTGATGTGCTGGGACCGAAAGAGATATGCGAAAAGTATGGTCTGGAACGCCCTGAGCAACTGATTGATGTGCTTGGTATGTGGGGAGATGCGGTCGATAATATTCCCGGAATACCCGGTGTTGGCGAAAAGACGGCCATCAAGTTCATTCAGGAATACGGGTCGATGGAAGGACTCTACGAAAACCTTGACCAGCTGAAAGGCAAGATGAAGGAAAACGTGGAAAACAACCGCGAAAAGGCAGTGATGTCGAAAATGTTGGCCACCATCATAACCGATGTGCCTATCGATTTTGATGAGGAAGACCTCATCATGGAAGAACCCAACAAGGAAGCCTTGGCCGAATTGTTTGCTGAATTGGAGTTCAGAACCATCGCCAAAAAAGTACTCGGTCAGGAAGTGGCTGTGACACAGGCTGCACGACCGGCCACGGCCAAATCGGCTGCTACAGGCCAGATAGACATGTTTGCCGCTTCCGACACAGTGGTTGAAACGGTTGATGGAACCGGATATCGGACCTTGGCGAATACCGAGCACGAGTACGAGTTGATCGATACGGCAGCAAAGCGAAAGAAGCTCATTACCACCCTCTCGCAGGCCGAAATCATCTGTTTTGATACAGAAACGACCGGGCTGGATACGCTTACCGCGCAGCTTTTAGGTATCGCTTTCTCCATCGAAAAAGGGAAAGCTTTCTACGTTTCCATTCCTGATGATGAGAAGGAAGCAAAAGCCGTTTGTGCGGAGTTTCAGCCCATTTTTTCCAATCAAAAGAAAACGCTCGTTGCACAGAACCTCAAGTACGATCTATGCATTCTACTGCGCTATGGCGTG
>JBFHEW010000453.1:0-3188 GCA_041583955.1 Bacteroidia bacterium
GTCTGCCCGGTGTTCACAACCATCTGCGCCACCGCCCTTTCCGATACACTTGTAAAGGAGATGAGAAGGATAGCAAGCAGCGCGTTTTTCAATGGTCGTCTTTTTCGGGGTGCAAAATTAGCCAAAACCAAAGCGACACGTTCATTTGACAATGGTAACGTGTCCGGATTCATTGATTATCAGTTCTTTAATGGCAACAGCCGATATTCGATAGGAATAGACGGCAGGTATCGGCTCATGGTTGCCTTGATTGTTCACGGTTCCGTTCCATTGCTCAAACGGGTCGGTAGAATGGAACATCTGCTTGCCCCACCGATCGAACACCCACAGTTCGTATTCCTTGAATCCGAACGCCTTGGGTCCCCAGGTGTCATTGATCCTGTCACCGTTCGGAGTGAACGCATTGGGAATGTAGAAACGGATCTCGGGCTCCACGCGAACAAGCACGGTATCGGTGACCTTGCAGCCGTTGGCATCGGTGAAGGTCATAACGGCCGCGTAGTTGCCGGTGTCGGTGTACGCATATTGGTACGAACAGGCAGGTACCGTTCCTGAGAAAGTACTTCCGTCCCCGGTCTCGAGCATACATTCCAATGCATTGGAAGAAGTGCCTTCGAAATTGAATGTCGGCTCAAAAATGAATCGGATATTGGTATCAACGGTAAGTTCTCCGTCCGGAATGGGCAAGGTCTGCACGACCTGTTGCAAGGTGTAGGTCGATGTGTCGATGCATCCCGCCTCGGTGTAAATGGTGAGCGACACATCGTACGTTCCGGTGCTGGTGTATTCATGAAGGACGAGCGGACCGGTCTCCGTATTCCCATCGCCAAGATCCCATGTTGCCGCATGGCCCGTGGGCGAATACGATGCGTCTGACAGCAGAACACCCAACGGAGCGCAGCCCACGAGCGTATCGAGTTCAAAATAAGCCTGCGGACGGCCAAAGGTTTCCACATTGGTGCTTGCCTCACCTGAGCAATTACCATCGGATACCGTTACCGATACGGTGTAGATGCCCAACGAATCGAACGTAACGCCCACCGGATTGCGAACAGTGGCGGTCGGTGGCGTGGCATTGGCGAACTCCCACAGGAACGAGACGTTGCTCCCGAACTGCCCGGTGACATCGAACTCGAAATCGTTGACATCGGCACATGGGTTACCGCTGCTTGTAATGGTCACCACGATATCATCATACACCTCTATGACGGCAATGGTGGTATCAGCACAGGCATAGCCCGGATTTCCGATAAGCGTCACGAAATACGCTCCGGTATCTGGGAAAACGTAGGTCGGATTCTGCAGGTCAGACGTGTCGGAGAGAATGTTCGGCACCCCGAAATCCCAATGGTAATACTGCGTGTTGATGCTGTTGTTGCCGAAGGTCACCTCCAACCCGCTGCAAGGATCGTGGAAAGAGGTCTGCACAGGTATGACCGCTTCAATATTGGAAAGGCAGCTCACCACATTGAACTGAAAATCGCGCTTGTTGACACTCAACAACTGCCCATTTCGATACTCCTCCACACAAACGCCCACCACATACTGCCCGGCCTGGGTAGGCACCCCGGTCAATAATCCGGTCACCGGATCGATGGCCAGACCGGGACTCCCGTCAAGCGGGTCGTTTGCGCTGTAACCTCCACCCCAATTGATGTTGGTGTAGGGTGGGCCGTTGGGCGGAACGGGTGCAGGATTGGCCTGCGAACCTCCATGGTAGGGCGTGCAAAGTGAATAGACGAGTTCATCGCCATCGGGATCGGTGGCCGAATGATCGAAGATGAGTTCTTCTCCAGTGCAGAGCGCCAAAGGCGGAAAGCTGTTGAAACGCGGGCTGTTGTTGCAGGAGTTGAGCGCTTCTTCGGGAATGGCAACGTAGTAGGTGGAACCCTGCGCAGAAGGATTGGTGAGATTGACGATGCTCTGATTACGACAGCAGCGTTGATAGGCGATATGATAGCCACCGCTGATGGGAGGAAGGTTGACGGTAACGGTATACACCGCCTCCTCGACACACACGTTGGGCGGAGCCTGTAGGCACGGATTATTGAGAACCACAGGAAGCAACTGAGCCCCGCCATGATAGGCGTTGAGTGTATTGACAAGGCCGCCACTCGCATTGAAAATGCCGATACTGGCAGGACTATCGAACGGGGCACCGGTACTGTAACAATCGCGATAGACCTTGAGCGTGATGCGGTAATCGTTGTTTCCGAGGCAGTCGTAGTAGATCTCACCTCCCACCAGATGGTCGCCCTTTGAGACAAAAGGAAGCACCAGGATGGTGAAAAGGAAAATGAGAGACCTCCGGCACATATGGGAAGTTAACGGTTTTTCAGTTTCGGAAGTTCTTACTCATTATCAATCGATCAGTTTCCAATTGGTCACGTATGCTGCGATCATTCCCCTTGGGTTTAACCTTTTCCGGGTCTGAACCGACATGGGAACACGTTAAGGATGACCCGTTAGCCTGGCTTCGGCACACAACCATCCACTCATACACTACTCTCCGGAAAGCACGTGGATCAAGCCTGTTTCTCTCACCTCAATACCGATGGGTGGCTCCACCCATACGTGGTACACATAAGCACCGCTCGGCACCAACTTTCCGTTGTACGTTCCATCCCAGGCCGTGTTGTCCTTGAATCGACCATGCCGCATCCGGTTGCCCCACCTGTCGTAAATCTCCAGATCGTAGTAAAGGTAACCCTCTCCTTCAATTCCGAACACATCGTTGAGGCCATCTCCGTTAGGGGTGAATGCATTGGGAATGTAGACACGCAGGGGCGGATACACGGTAATGGTGTCTTCGATGGTCGAAAGGCAGCCGTTACTGCTGGTAACGGTCAAGGTTACCGGATAGGTTCCTTCTACGGCATATTCGTGCAGAGGCGATTCGCGAATGCTGCCGCTTCCATCTCCGAAATCCCAACTGAAATCGGTTGCCCCGACCGTTGTATTGGTGAACTGTACCGTGCTATGCTTCACCAGCTGATGTGTGAACGATGCCTGTAATTCCTCCACACTCACAGTGGCGTTGGTCGATTCTGAGATACCACAGCTATCGGTTACCTGCAACGTCACGGAAACGGTGCTTTGCGGACTGATGGTGTACGTGGGGTCTGTTCCGTTGCCATTCCATAGATAACTGACGCTTCCCAACCCGCCAGAAACGACCGATTGAAGCA
>JBFHEW010000454.1:0-3180 GCA_041583955.1 Bacteroidia bacterium
AATGCCATTCTGGAGATTCAAGGAATGAACATGGCTTATTTCATCGTGCTGTTCTCTACATCGTGCTTTGCCAACATGCTCGGATTGAATATATCGGCAAGTTTCCGTAATGCGGTCACCATTTACATCCTTATTCCATTCCTCATCATTCCGCAGCTATTGTTGAGTGGCGTCATTGTGAAGTTCGATAAGCTCAATCCAGGTTTTTCGTCAGATGAGTACGTTCCTATTACAGGAGAGATCATGGCATCGAAATGGGCCTACGAGGCGCTGGCGGTTCATCAGTTCAAAAACAATGCTTATCAGAAGGATATTTTCGATTTTGAGAAGCAGATCAGCGAAGCGACTTTCAGGAAAGATTACTGGATTCCTGAGATGAAAAAGCGGGTTATCAATGTTTCCAATTTGCTAGGAGAAGCATCGCCCGATGAAGAGAAAAAGGAATACGATCTCGGGTTGATAAGAAGGGAGTTGGAAAAGCAGAATCGGTTCAATCAGGAACTCACCTTTGACGCGTTGGACAACCTCACGATTGAGAACGTGTCGTTGCAGGACCTCGATGCTGTTAAAGAACACTTGGATAAACTCTCACGTTATTACGTTCAGAAGCGAAATGCAACCGACCTGGCCAAGGATAAGCTCATATCCTCAAAGGTTAAGACACCGGAGGAGCGCGAAGTATTCAATCAGATGCGCGATGATTTCTACAATGAGAATCTCGGAGACCTGGTGCAGAACAGCTCTGATTTCTACCGGATCATTGAGCGGGATGGTAAACTCATTCAGCGTTTACATCCTATTTATCAGGATCCCATGGGAAGTAAACTGCTCAGGTCGCATTTCTTCGCTCCGCGAAAGGCCATTTTCGGGCAGTATGTGAATACCTACTGGGCCAATCTCATGGTCATTTGGATCATGTCCATCTTCCTCATGGTCACCCTTTATTTCGATGCACTGAGCAAATTGCTCGAATTCATCGGTAGCCTTGGGGAGCGCATTGCCATTTGGAGAGGAAAAGAGGGTTGATCCTTTGCCGATACGGGTAGTAGGATTGTCTAAGGGCGACCGATTCAGTGTGGCACCGTGGCCAGTACTCTTTCGTACAACTCTTCGTATATCGGAATAATGGAATCTTCGCTGAATTGTTTTGCTTTCTGATACGCAGCTTCCTTGAATCTGGCATGAAGCGCATCGTCCTTCAGTAATTTCAGCGCATTCCGGGCCATGTCGTCCGTGTCACCAACGTCACTTAAGAACCCGGTCACACCATGCTCATTGATCTCTGGAATGCCTCCGGTGTTCGATGAGATCACCGGAACCTTGGATGCCATGGCCTCCAACGCGGCCAAGCCGAAGCTCTCGGTCTCTGATGGAAGTAAGAACAGGTCGGCAATGGAATATACCTCTTCGATATTCTTGAGTTTGCCTAGAAAATGAACATCATCACAAGTACCTAATTTTCGGCACAATGCTTCAATTTTCGGCCGGTCAGGGCCATCGCCAGCCAGCAGTAATTTGCTTGGAATCTCTTTCCGGACTTTCGAAAAAACCTGTACCACATCTTCCACGCGTTTCACAGGGCGGAAATTGGATGTATGCAGCAACAGGCGCTCTCCGTTCGGAGCAAATGCTTTCATAACGCCTTCCGTAGAGCAGCCTTCATAGCGTTTCAGGTCAATGAAGTTCGGTATCACCTCAATTTCACGCTGCACGTTGAAATGCTCGTAAGTGTCTGCTTTCAGGCTTTCTGAAACGGCAGTCACCGCATCAGATCGGTTGATGGCAAATGTGATAACCGGTTCAAACGATGCGTCTTTTCCTACCAAGGTGATGTCTGTTCCGTGCAAGGTGGTTACGAACGGAATGTAGATGCCCTCGGTCTTCAGTATCTGCTGCGCCATGTACGCGGCAGAAGCATGCGGAATGGCATAATGCACATGAAGAATGTCCAATCCTTCGTGCTTTACAACATCCACGACCCTACTTGCAAGAACCAATTCGTAGGGTTGATAATCGAACAGTGGATAATCGCTCACCCGGACCTCGTGGTAATGCAGATTGCTCAGAAATCGGTCAAAACGCACAGGAAGATCGTACGTGATGAAGTGCACCTCATGCCCCTTCATTGCCAATTCCTTGCCCAATTCTGTGGCTACTACACCACTACCACCGAAGGTGGGATAACAAATGATTCCTATTCTCATGCTCAGACCAATCTATCAACCACGAATGAGATGAGTTGTTCTACGGTACGGTCGTGATTTTTGCTGTACTCTTTTCGGAAACGGTTGGCAATGATGGCGCAAACCGTGGCGCATTCGTGTCCCAGTGCTTTTCCCAGGCCAAATAGGGCAGAGGTCTCCATTTCAAAGTTGGTAATGCGTTGGCCTTGATAATTGAATCGGCTCAGCCGTTCATTCAGGTCTGGAACTGTAGGCCGCAGTCTCAGCTGCCTGCCTTGCGGACCATAGAATCCATTGGCTGTAGCCGTCATTCCATGCTCGGTGCCATCTTTCAATAGCGAAAACAGCTTTTCGGATCCTTTAACGATGTAAGGTCTTGGAAAAGCAGGGTTCCATTCGGTCTGTTGCATGAAAGCATCGGTAAGCTCCGTGTCTTCAATCTCCGAAGCCTTCTCATAGTAATTCAGCACACCATCAAAACCTATTCCGTGGGTAGAAAGCAGGTAGCTGTCTACAGGAAGATCTTCCTGAAGCGAACCGCTGGTTCCCAAACGTATCAGGTTCAGGCTTTTCAATTCTTTTTTTACCGTTCGTTCCTTAAGGTCGATGTTTACGAGTGCATCAAGTTCATTCAGAACAATATCGATGTTATCTGTACCGATGCCGGTAGAGAGAACCGTGAGCCGCTTTTGCCCAATGCGGCCCGTATGCGTAACGAATTCGCGTTTCTGACCGCGGAATTCAATCGTATCGAAATGTTTGGAGATCTTTTCAACCCTTCCTTGGTCGCCTACGAGAATGATTGTTTCGGCAATATTCTCCGGATGAAGATCCAAATGATAGATGCTTCCGTCACTATTCAATACGAGTTCTGATTCTGCTATCCTTTCCATGCTCAATATTCTTAACTTTGCAGCCGCAAATTCAAAGCTATGAATAATCAAGACAAACCCGGGGCGATCTTAGTGCCTGTCGACTATTCCGAACAGTCCATTGT
>JBFHEW010000455.1:0-3180 GCA_041583955.1 Bacteroidia bacterium
CCGAATCCGTTGGGGCTCTCGCTGTAAAAGTTCGGAGGCGGAAAACCACTGATGATCTTCAACGGAGCTCCCCAAAGTCCTGGGATGAGGTAGATGGTGAACACCAATACGAACAATCCGAAAAAATAACGCGGAATGGAGATGTTGCTTACCGGGCTATCGTGAGGGAACTTGATGAACCCGAACAGATACAGCGCCAGTGTGCTGAAAATCCCGATCCATATGGCCAAGAACAGTTCCCGAGTCAATATTCCTGCCTGAACCACAAGGTCTGCGTTGCTAAGGAACTTGAGTGCCAGAGCCAGTTCCAGCAGACCGAGCACCACTTTCACCGAGTTCAACCATCCGCCCGATTTAGGCATGGAGTTCAGCCAACCGGGGAATGCAGCGAAAAGACCGAACGGGAGCGCCAAGGCCAAACTGAAACCTGTCATTCCCATGATGGGGCCCAATACCCCTCCGTTCACTGCGGCCTCAACCAGCAGCGTACCGATGATGGGACCGGTACACGAGAAGGAGACCAACGATAGCGTGAAGGCCATGAAGAAAATGCCTACCAATCCGCCTTTGTCCGATTGCTGATCAGCCTTATTGATCCACGAGCTAGGTAGCGTTATTTCAAAAGCACCTAAGAACGAAATGGCAAACACAACCAGCAGAACGAAGAAGAAAAGATTGAACCAGACGTTGGTGCTCAGCGCATTGAGTGCATCTGCCCCGAAGGTGACAGTAACGGCAAATCCGAGTATCACATAAATGAAAATGATGAATGCGCCATAGATCAGCGCATTGGTGATTCCCTTCGCACGTGTTTTACTCTGCTTGGTGAAGAAAGACACCGTCAATGGAATCATCGGGAATACGCAAGGTGTGAGCAGCGCCAGTAAACCACCCAGAAAACCTGCAATGAAAATGCCGATCCATGACCGGTCTACGCTGGCTTTCTGTTCAGTGGACGTTGCTTCCGTCACATCTCCACTCAGTTCAAAGTTGAATTCGACCAACTCAGGCGGAAGACAGAATCCTTCGTTGTTGCACGCAGTGAACTCAAGGGTTCCCTGTATGGAATTAGGGGAGGAGAGCAACCGTACGTTCTGGCTGAATATGACCTCGTTTTCGAAATACGACAAGGTCATTCCTATGATGCTATCGAATTCTGAAATGGGAGAAGGTTCCGAAAAATCTCCTTCCAGTTCGAACGAAGGGCTCGGTTCGAATTTGAATGAGGTTTGCGTGAACGCCATTTCCTCCGGCAGATGCATGGAGTACACGTGCCAACCTTCTTCGATGTCGGCACGGAAATTCAATTCGTACTCACCGTTACCGAGTGGTTTTGAAGAGAAACTCCATTTTACAGGATCGTGGATCTCCGGCTCTGCTTGTTTCTCCTCGGTAGGAGTGGAAACCGGCTCCGACTCTTTCTTTTCTGCCTTTGCCACCTTGAATTCGAATGATTGGAATTCGGGTGGAAGGCAACGTTCATCATTGCAGACCATGAATTCGAGTTCGCCAGAGAGCGTGGTTGCCGCGGCAGTGAGGGTTATCTTTTGAGTGAACCGGGCCTTGTTCTCAAAATACTTGAGTTCAATCCCGAAGTTCGGATCCATGGAAGAATGTCCTTTACCTTCCTGAACGGATCCCTTCAACTTGGCAGTGCCTAATTTTTCAAAGTTGAAGGATGTCGGAATGGGCCCATCGCCATCAATATGCTGAGAGTACAGGTGCCAGCCAGCTTCGATTTTTGCGTCAAAGTACAGGTTAGCCTCTGTTTCAGAGATCCGTTCTGCCGTAAAACTCCACTTAACGGGGTCATAGATCTGAGAGAAGGAAGATGTGAATAACGATGCTACCAGCAGCAGCGAAAGGAGGATTCTGAACATGTTAACTAGTGGTTCTTCGTTCTTGAAATTTTTTCCGTGTACAAATATCTATTTCTAACTCAAGTTCGTTGTCTTGTTTCGGACCGTCAGTCTTTATTGGAATTCTTCTGCAGGTGCAAGTCGAAAATGCTTTCTGATGCCCCAGGTGCACAAATAAAGGATGGGCGTGTCCAGCGCAGCAATGAGCGCCTTGAACATCCATCCGGCCAGCAGCAGTTCTCCGAACCGATGCCACGCAATGGCTCCTACCGAACAGAGCAGACCTACAACGAGTGCAGTATCCACCAATTGAGATGTCATTGTGGAGAAGTTGTTTCTGATCCAAAGATGTCTGCCATTTGTCAATCGTTTCCAGAAGTGGAACAGTTTGATGTCGATGTATTGGGCGGCAAGGTATGCTGCCATGGATGCACCTACCGACACCGTTGTAAGACCGAAAACCTTACTGAACTCCGCGTCCGACACAGGCGACCAGCTGGTTGCTGTTGCTGCATCTGCAACCGAAACCACCCCCAGCACAAAAATGCTGGCCACCAGACCGGCAGTTACCACCCTATTGGCCCGTTTCAATCCGTAAACTTCGGAGATGAGGTCCGTAACTAGGAAAGTAATGGGGTAGGGGAGAATACCTACAGATATCTCAAAATTGTAAAGACCGAGCGGGTTCCAGGTGAAGAATTTCTGAAAGATAAGATTGCACGACACCAAGGAGGCGATGAAGATCCCTGCGAGGATCAGATAGAGAAGGTCTGCCTGCTGTTGCTTTTCTGTGCTTAATTGCATGCGTACAAATTACCAACTTCCGCCTGCCCCTCCGCCTCCGAAGCTACCGCCACCGAAACCACCGAATCCGCCTCCTCCGCCCGAAAATCCTCCGCTTCCACCAGAGAAGTTCCGCCAAGAGCCAGTATGTCTTTGGTTGGCGCTGTTAAGCAGCATCCAGGCCGACCAGAATCCGATGTTGTTCACGTGGGCGTAATCTCTCACCTGTTTGGCTTTGATAAGCCAGATGAATGCGAACACAAGAAGAATGAACAGTAGCGCGGCAATAGGCGGGGCGTGTTTTTCGCTGCCTCCGTTGCCTTGGTATTCTCCTCTTGTAACCTCAATAATGGCGTCTGAAGCTGCCGCCAGGCCACCAGCGTAATCGCTGTTCCTGAAACGAGGTTTCATCTCATTTTCGATGATGCGTTTGGCCAGTGCATCGGTCAATGTGGCTTCCAGACCATAACCGGTCGCGATCCACATTTTGCGCTCTTCCATACTTACGAGTATCAGCGCACCGGTATTCGTTCCAGCC
>JBFHEW010000456.1:0-3176 GCA_041583955.1 Bacteroidia bacterium
ATGCTATGACAGCCATTTCGGGCTGTACTCCCTGCAGCATTCCACGGTCAATGGTGAGGTAATTGCTTCTCCTGTCAGTCGTGTTATTGATGACCTTGGCCGGAATATAGGTATAGTGCTGGCGACTGACCGAATCGTTGATGTTGACCGAAGTACCGGAGGAAAAATATTTCGATTCGTTTAGCAGGGAACGCAGCGCAGCGTTTTCTGTGGCGAGCTGATCGTTGATGCTTTTGAGCTTGAAATACTCCTTGACCTTGTTGTTAGCATCATATATATGACCCACCACCATGTTACTCGAACCGAGTGCACTTGCCCGATGGAATGTGTTGTTGTTTACAACCAGTGTAAAACAGATGACTTCAAGGATAACGAAAACGAAGAACACATGATTCCTGTAAATAAAAAGCAGGATGTTCTTCATGATTCATCTGTCATTCAGACCAGGTTTACCGCATAAGGAACGGGAAACGATCAATGTTCTTGAGTGCAATGCCTGTACCACGTGCCACCGCTCTCAATGGGTCATCGGCAATATGAACAGGAAGTTTCGTCTTGAGCGAGATACGTTTATCAAGCCCACGTAGCATGGAACCTCCTCCTGCCAAGTATAGACCTGTACGATAGATATCGGCCGACAATTCGGGCGGTGTCATCTCCAGGTTATTGAGGATGGCCGTTTCAATCTTGGTGATCGATTTGTCTAACGCATGTGCCACCTCTTGGTAAGAAACAGTGATCTCTTTGGGTATTCCCGTCATGAGGTCGCGCCCGTGTACGGCATAATCCGGTGGCGGATTGTCCAATTCTGTCAACGCAGAACCCACCTCAATTTTGATTCTTTCTGCAGAGCGCTCGCCAATGAGAATATTATGCTGTCTGCGCATGTAATCCTCAATATCGGCTGTAAAATCATCTCCTGCCGTACGGATGGAACGGTCGCAAACGATTCCGCCAAGGGCAATCACTGCAATCTCGCTTGTACCACCACCTATGTCGATGATCATGTTACCCATCGGTTCTTCCACATCAATACCGATACCGATAGCAGCTGCCATTGGTTCCTGTATCAATCGAACGTCCTTTGCACCCGCGTGTTCGGCCGAGTCACGAACCGCTCGCTTCTCTACCTCTGTTATTCCGGAAGGGATGCAGATAACCATCCTTATCTGAGGCGGAAGAAAATATTTCCTCCCTGGGTTTATCATTTGAATGAAGCCCTTGATCATCTGCTCGGCAGCCTCAAAGTCAGCTATAACGCCATCTTTAAGCGGGCGAATGGTCTCAATGTTCTTATGGGTTTTGCCATGCATCTGCTGGGCCTTTTTCCCAATGGCAACAATCTTTCCTGTTTGAATGTCCCTGGCCACAATGGAAGGCTCATCAACCACAACCTTATCGTTGTAGATGATCAGCGTGTTCGCTGTCCCAAGGTCAATCGCAATCTCTTGTCTGAAGTAGTCGAAAAGACCCATTTCCTGTCAGTGTTTAAAATGTCTTACGCCTGTAACCACCATTGCCATGCCGTTATTGTTGCAGTAATCTACCGACTCGCCATCTTTAATGGATCCGCCAGGCTGTACCACCACGTCAACACCTTCGTTGTGCGCAATCTCTACACAATCCGGAAATGGGAAAAACGCATCCGAAGCCATAACGGCCCCGTTAAGGTCGAAGTTAAAGGACTTTGCCTTAGTAATTGCAAATTTAAGTGCATCCACCCGCGAGGTCATTCCACACCCGCTGGCAAGCAGCTGCTTGTTCTTGGCAAGAACAATGGTGTTCGACTTCGTATGTTTCACCAATTTGTTGGCGAACACCAGGTCGTCAAACTCACTTTCGGTCGGCTTCCTGTAGGTCACCGGCTCCATGTCTGCAGCCGTTTGCGTGCTCAGGTCCTTATCCTGCTCCAATACCCCGTTGAGCAACGAGCGGAATTGACGCTTTGGGAATTCGCATGGTTTCTGCACAAGGATAACCCTGTTCTTCTTCTTTTTGAGAACGATCAACGCATCCTTGCTGTAGGAAGGCGCAATAACGACCTCGAAGAACAATTCGTTCATTTCCAACGCGGTCTCTTCATCCACCCTTGTGTTGGTGATGAGAATTCCGCCAAAGGCTGAAACCGGATCACCGGCCAAGGCTGCTTTCCAAGCGTCCACCAATTTTGGCCTACTTGCCAATCCGCAGGCGTTGTTGTGTTTGAGAATGGCGAAGGTGGTCTCATCAAAATCGGCAATAAGATTCACGGCCGCGTCAATATCCAACAGGTTATTGTAGCTCAGTTCTTTTCCGTGGATCTGATCGAAGAGGGCTGAAATATCACCATGGAAGAACCCGTTCTGGTGAGGGTTTTCACCGTAACGCAACACTTTTGTTCCCACCTCGCGATGAGAAAAACCATCCCCTGCAAAATAACCATGAATGGCCGTGTCGTAACCGGACGAAACCGCAAAGGCTGCCGTAGCGAACTGCTTTCGCTGTTCCAACGTGGTCGATGCCGATTCCTGAAGGAGTGCCGCAAGTGGTCCGTATTGATCCTTTGATGGGACAATGACAACATCCTTGTAATTCTTAGCTGCTGCCCTTATCAGGGAAATGCCACCGATATCGATCTTCTCAATGATGTCTGCCTCGGAAGCTCCACTGGCAACGGTATATTCAAACGGATACAGATCCACGATCACAAGATCGATCTCCGGAATATCGTACTCCTCCAATTGAAGCAGATCCCCTTGCTCTTCTCTTCGGCCCAAGATGCCACCGAACACCTTCGGATGCAGGGTTTTCACTCTTCCACCTAGGATGGAAGGATAGGAAGTGAGCTCTTCAACAGGAAGCACGGTTGCGCCCAATTGCTCCAAGTAGGTCTGTGTCCCTCCAGTGGAATAAATGTTAACACCATGCTTAACAAGCTGCTTCACGATCGGCTCGAGGCCCTCCTTGTGAAATACGGAGATCAGTGCATTCTTAATGGTCTTGCTACCCACTCTTTACAATTAGAGAATTCAACAAATAAATCAGCTGGGAAACTGTTTCCCGAAAAGCTCTCAACTCCAATAAAATCAAGGGTTTCGGACGCTTTTTCCAAGCGCGCCAAAGGTAGCCTTTTTTGTACAATTCAATTACCTTTGGCCAACAGCCACGGTTCATTTCCTCCGAAGTTTTCAACAGTA
>JBFHEW010000457.1:0-3175 GCA_041583955.1 Bacteroidia bacterium
GCGTAGCACAGGTTGCCGAGATTGCTGGTAAGCCGGAAGACGCGGCTTTCTTTCTTGAAAGGAGCAAGAATTATCGGAACATCTATAATTCCGAAAAGGGCTTTATGGCACCGCGCAATTCGGATGGAACTTGGCACAAGGACAGAAAGTCCGGATTTACGGAGGGCAGCCCATGGACCTACCTTTTCTGCGTGATGCAGGATGTGGACGGAATGGTGGAACTTATGGGCGGAAAGGAAGCATTCAGCAAGAAACTGACGAAGGGATTCGGAGGCATTTTCCGTTACATCCACGAGAACGAACCAGGCCATCATTACACCTATCTGTACGATTATGTGGGCGAAGCTTGGAAAACGCAGCAGAAAGTGGCCAAATACCGAAAGAAGAAATACCGCAATAAGCCATTTGGCCTGAATGGCGATGACGATTGCGGACAAATGTCGGCATGGTACGTTTTCAGTTCGCTCGGCTTTTATCCAGTCACGCCTGGAACGGACCTATACGCCATCGGAACACCACTTTTCCCGAAGGCCACAGTCCGTCCCGATCCAAATGACCCTTCCGTGGAATTTGTCATCACCGCCAAGAACGTCTCCGAGAAGAACATCTACATCCAATCCGCTAAACTCAACGGCACCAATTTGGAAGAACCATTCCTGCACCATGCCGACTTCATACAAGGCGGCACACTCGAATTTGAAATGGGCCCGAAGCCGAACAAGAGGTGGTAAGGCTTCGCGTCAATGGATGTATATTCGTTAACCCACCACATCATGTTTTCTATGCGAATTGTAATCGTTTTCTCTGCCCTGATCTTGCTTAGCCAAGCTTCGCTCGGGCAATACCGTTTGGCAGCCGAATTGGATGTGAGCAATTATCAGCGGAATAAGGCCAGCGACATCAATGTGGTAGCCAACGCGTCTGAAACCGAATTCATTGATTGGGTGGATCCGTTCATTGGAACTGCTGAACACGGACACACTTTTCCTGGCGCTACCACGCCTTTCGGCATGGTTCAGATCAGCCCCGACAATGGTGTGAAAGGTTGGGATTGGTACTCAGGTTACCATTGGAGTTCATCGGAAATCGAGTTCTTCTCTCACAAACATTTGAGCGGAACGGGTGGCCCAGACCTTGGCGATATCGGCATGATGCCATTTTTGGATAAGTACGAGCGCAAAAACAGTTTCAGTCACGAGAATGAATATGCCAGACCCGGGTACTACGCCATTCGACTGGATAATGGAATTCTTTGTGAGTTCACCGCCACGCCCCGATGCGCGGTGCACCGATACACCTTTCCGGAAGGGATGGATAAAAACCTGAAGGTCAATCTGAACCACAGCGTGTTCATTGATGTGAATTGGAGAACCTACTTCAAGTGGTTTTCGGACAAAGCTTTTGGCGGCTTGAAAAAGACGACAGGATGGGCCATCAGCCAACAGTGTTTTTTTTATGCAGAAACGTCTGAAGACTTCAAGAAACGATCTGCTGCTGGTAAGGCCACACTGAAATTCGATGAGGAATCTAACGTGTTGGAGGTGCGTGTTGGCCTTTCTACCGTTAGCATTGAAAATGCGAAGCAGAACCTCGAGGCGGAGGTAAGTAACAAATCGTTTGACGAAGTGCGAGCCGAGGCCGAGCAATTGTGGGAAGCAGAGCTTTCCAAGATTTCCATCGAGGCATCGTCTCAGACGAAAACGGTGTTCTATACAGGATTATACCATTTAATGATCGCACCGAATCTGTTGTCGGATGTAAATGGGGAATTCCGAAACCCGAATGGCGATCTGGAAAAGACGGAGGGCTATCATCGATATTCCACGTTCTCCCTTTGGGATACGTATCGCGCGGCCCACAGCCTGTTCATTTTCCTGCGACCTGATCTTATTGACGACTTCATAAGATCGATGCTTTCGAGTTATGACAGACACGGCAGGTTACCGATGTGGGAATTGGAGGCCAACGATACGTATTGCATGATCGGCAATCATGCCCTTCCCGTGATAGCAGAGGCTTGGCGAAAGGGGATTCGTGGATTTGATGAAAAGGAGGCATTGAAAGCGTGCAAAGAAACGGCCGATCAGAATTGGCGGGGAATGAGGCATTACATCAAGAAGGGATATGTGAATTATGGCGAAGGTCAGTCGGTTTCCAAAACGTTGGAATACACCTACAATGATTGGTCGTTGGCCAAGTTTGCCGAGGCGTTAGGAGAGAAGGGCGAGGCAGACAGATATTTCGCACGAGCGAATAATTACAAGAACCATTTCGACTCTTCTACGGGGTTGATGCGCCCAAAGAGTCGTACTGGAAAATGGCTGAAACCGTTCGATCAGTTCTCGCACAAAAAGGGACTGAAGCGCCATTACACCGAAGGCAACGCGTGGCAGTATTCGTGGTCGGTGCAGCACGACCCGGAAGGATTGGTTGCTCTTTATGAAAGTCCGAAAGCGTTTGAGGCGCAGCTGGATAAACTGTTTGTGCTCGACCACGATCTTCCGGGCGCTGCCAAGCTGATGGACGTCACGGGACTGATCGGGCAGTATGCGCACGGAAACGAGCCTTCTCACCACACGGCATACTTGTACAATTACACGGATAATCCATGGAAAACGCAGAAGATGGTCAGGCGGGTATGCGATGAATTTTACACCGATAAACCTGATGGACTTTGCGGAAATGAAGACTGCGGACAGATGTCGGCCTGGTACCTTTTCAGTGCGCTGGGTTTTTACCCAGTTGACCCTGTGGCTGGTCAGTATGAACTTGGTTCTCCCGAAGTGGAAAATGCAACTGTTAAACTCCCTAACGGCAAGTTGTTTTCGGTAGCTACCGTTGATCAATCTCCGGAAAACGTTTACGTTCAGAAAGCAGAGTGGAATGGTCAGCCCATTACCGACTACAAGATCAGCCACGACCAGATCATGGAAGGTGGAGAGCTGAAATTCTTCCTTGGGCCAGAACCGGTCAAGTGATCAATCCACCTGCGGTTTCTTCGCAAACAATCCGTAAAACAGGATGTAGGCGTAGCAGATGATCAGTAGTACAAAGGCCAATTTGAACCCGGCCATGTCCGCACAATAACCGTATAGTGGCGGGATGAAAGCGCCTCCGGCAATGGCCGTGCAGAGAATGCCCGAACCTTGAGGTTTCAGGTCGCCCAGGCCATCAA
>JBFHEW010000458.1:0-3162 GCA_041583955.1 Bacteroidia bacterium
ATGCGAACGCATGGGGGCCATACCGGCACCACCACCGATGTAGAGCATTTCAGCATCTGTATCCTTAATGAAGAACTCTCCATAAGGTCCTGAGATGATGGCTTTATCACCTGGTTTCAGGTTGAAAATATAGGATGAAGCAATACCAGGGTTGATATCTGCCCATTTGTTGTTCGCACGATCGAATGGTGGTGCAGCAACACGCACATTCAGCATGATATTACGGCCTTCGGCAGGGTAAGAAGCCATTGAATACGCGCGAACAACCTCTTCGTCATTCTTCATTACCAGACCACGCATGGCAAAAGGGCCTTCGCTCCAATCCTTCTCAAACTTATCAGGCTCTCCCGGATGGTCGGTCGGATGCGCTGATATATCCATATCTGAGAACTTGACCACGCAAGGCGGAATCTTGATCTGAATGTATCCACCGGCTTCGTAGTGCATTTCCTCAGGAATCTCAACAACAAACTCCTTGATATAAGTGGCCACATTATAATTTGACACAACGGTGGCCTCCCATTCCTTGATGCCGAAGATCTCTTCAGGGATACCGATCTTCATGTCCTGTTTTATCTTCACCTGGCAGCCCAATCTCCAGTTATCGGCAATCTCCTTTCTAGAGAAATAAGGGGCCTCGGTAGGAAGTATCTCACCTCCACCTTCAAATACCTGGCATTTACACATGGCGCAGGTACCACCTCCACCACAGGCCGATGGAAGGAATATCTTGTTGCTTCCAAGGGTACTGAGAATGGTACCACCGGACTCTACTTCAATTGCTTTTTCTCCATTGATGGTAAGCTTGACAGGACCTGATGGTGCGAGTTTTGCCTTTGCAAAAAGCAGAAGCGAAACCAATAGGAAGATCACTATCAGGAATACGACAACGCTGACAATGACAATTGAGGATGTGCTTAGAAGAACCATGTTCGTTAGCTGTTTACTTCTTTAAAGTTCGATACCCATGAAACTCATGAACGCAATGCCCA
The DNA here is from genome assembly GCA_041583955.1 of Bacteroidia bacterium. GTDB lineage: Bacteria > Bacteroidota > Bacteroidia > UBA10329 > UBA10329 > UBA10329. The sequence goes on from JBFHEW010000458.1 coordinate 993, forward strand.
TTAGCCCCGTGATAATGAAAGTGATACCCAGACCTCTTAGTGGCTTAGGAACACTGGAATAACGGATTTTCTCTCGGATGGCCGCAATTGCCACAATGGCCAAGAACCAACCAACACCGGAACCAAGTCCGAAAACGGTGGCTTCACCGATATTGGAATATTGTCGTTCCTGCATGAAGAGGGCTCCTCCCAGAATGGAACAGTTCACAGCAATAAGCGGAAGGAATATACCAAGTGAAGAATAAAGGGCCGGTGCAAATTTCTCAACGGCCATTTCAACCAATTGCACCATGGATGCGATGATGGCAATGAACATGATGAAGCTGAGAAAGCTAAGGTCCATTGTGGCGAATTGAGGTCCAAGCCATGAAAGTGCTCCTTCTTTCAGAATGTAATTCTCCAGTAGGAAGTTCACCGGAACGGTGATGCCAAGAACAAAGATCACTGCGGCACCAAGACCAACACCGGTCTTTACCGTTTTACTTACCGCCAAATAAGAACACATACCTAGGAAGTAGGCAAAGATCATGTTCTCGATGAAGATGGCTTTTACGAATATATTGATGTATTCCATTGTGTAGTTGCTAGTGGTTATTTACCAGTTGCCAGTTACGCTTCAATGAGTTTCGTATTCCGAGCTCTCTGTACCCAAATGATGGCACCGACCGTGATCAACGCCATTGGTGGCAGGATCATCAATCCGTTGTCAACGTATCCAAGTGCATAGAGACCAGAGGCTTCTGTAGCCAATGTACCGTCTGAAAGCAAGGCACCTACCTTCTGCCCGAAGACTGGGTAACCCCATAGTTTACCCGATCCGAGTAATTCACGGAAAAATGACACAAGGATCAGGATCCCTCCATATCCCAGAGCGTTTCCGATTCCGTCAAGAAATGCGGGCCAAGGCTTGTTACCGAGGGCAAATGCTTCCAAACGCCCCATGATGATACAGTTGGTGATGATGAGTCCGACAAACACCGAAAGGGCCTTGCTCACATCATAGACATAGGCCTTCAGCACTTGATCCACCAGAATAACCAACGCGGCAACGATCACCAATTGAACAATGATCCTGATCCTGTTAGGTATCAGGTTCCGCATCAACGAAACGATCACGTTTCCTGCTGCCAATACGAACATCACCGAAATGGACATCACCACCGCTTGTTTCAGCTGAACGGTGATTGCCAACGCGGAACAGATTCCGAGCACCTGAACTGTGATCGGGTTGTCATCATCCAAAGGATTGGAGATCAGTGCCTTGTTCTTCTTAGAGAAAAGCGGCTCTTTAGGCTCCTTTACTTTTTCTGCTACTGCTACTTCACTCATGATAAGTGTTTCTTAGTTTAAAACAGATTATTCTGCAGATAGACCTAGGCTATCCACAACTTCTTCAACATTCAAAGAATCCATGGCCATTGCTGCCGTATCAAGTGGCAACTCTACCATGCCTTCAGCCTCAGTTGCACCTTGCAATTGACGGAAATAAGGTTCGTAGATCTTCAGGGTTCTGACGATCATTTCGGTTACGCCATTACTGGTAATGGTTCCGCCCGAAATGGCATCAACCCCGTGCTCCGAACCTTTGGCTCCTCCTTTCATCACCTTGATGCCAGTGAACTCGCCACTTTCATCAAAAATGGTTTTACCCTCGAACGGTTTTTGAAAAGACGCCTGATTGATCTCTGCTCCAAGACCTGGGGTTTCTGATTTATGATCGAATACGGCTCCAACCACGGTTTTTCCATCGCTGGCAACCGTAACATATCCCCAAATGGGTCCCCACAGTCCGGTGCCGACCATTGGCACAACATAAACGTTCTCACCATTCTTATTGAAAACGAACAACGGATAGTTCACTCCGCCTTTACCCCATGCCAGCAACGCAGCTTTCATGGCCTCCATGTCGTCAGCGTTGGCCTTGTAGATATTGGAAAGACCGGCCTTGTAATCCTTGAGCACGTCAATATCGAATGCTCCAAGAGCAGGGTTTTCCACAACCTCGCCATTGGCATCAAGCACGAGTGCTTCTACCAAATTCTCGGTGTAAGCGGCTTCGGCATCTGCCGCAGAAACCTCAATTCCGATACTGCTGAGGATATTCTGGCGCTTTTCGTTCGCCACGTTCTCTTTCTGCATTGGCTTAAGGCTTTCGGAAGCAAGCGCTAAA
>JBFHEW010000459.1:0-3156 GCA_041583955.1 Bacteroidia bacterium
AAAGATATACGCGCAAGTCACATACTACTGAAGATCGGGCCGGACGCCTTGCCTAAGGACACGCTGCTTGTTTACAACAAGATCATGGACATCCGCAAGCAGGCCGAAAAAGGCGACTTCGCAGCATTGGCCAGAAAATATTCTGAAGATCCATCAGCAAAAGACAATGGTGGAGACCTTGGTTGGTTCTCGGTTCTGAGAATGGTGTATCCGTTCGAGACCGCAGCATACGAAACGCCTAAAGGCAAGATCAGTATGCCTGTAAGAACCCGGTTCGGTTATCATATCATCAAGTCGTTCGGAAGCCGCGATGCGCAAGGCGAGATCGCAACGGCCCACATCATGATCAAAACCGGTAAAGAGGCAACCGAAGAAGATCAGACCAAAGCAAAAGAGAAGATCATGGAAGTGAAAGCGCTTCTCGATAAGGGTCAGAACTTTGAGGATCTGGCCAGGAAATACTCCGAAGACAAAGGTTCCTCCACCAAAGGAGGTGTGCTTCCGAAATTCGGAACAGGAAGAATGGTTCCGGCCTTTGAAGAAGCCGCATTCGGTCTCAAAGCTGATGGTGATTATTCTGAGCCGGTGCTTACAGATTACGGCTGGCACATCATCAAGCGTATTGAGCGATTCCCTGTACCGACATTCGAAGAGGCCGAAAAGGAGCTCAGCGCCAAGGTGGCCAAAGACAGCCGTTCTGAAATGAGTAAGAAATCCGTCCTTGCCCGCATCAAGAAGGATTACGGATTCAAGGAAGTGAGAAGTGCCGTTGACGAACTTTCGAAATACCTCGATGACAACCTCATTGAAGGAAAATGGAATGCAGACACGGCCAAAGGCCTCACAAAGACCGTATTCACCATTGGCACCAAAACGTACACACAGGCCGACCTTGCTGCGTACATCGGCTCTCATCAATCGCGCAGAAAACCAGAGCCATTGGTGGTTATTCTCAACGGCCTCTACAATCAGTTCGTAGACGAAAGCCTGCTTGCCTATGAAGAAGCCCAACTTCCGAACAAATACCCGGAGTACAAGGCCCTGTTGAAGGAATACCGTGATGGTATCCTCCTGTTCGACCTTACCGATGAAAAAGTGTGGTCGAAAGCGGTGAAAGACACTAGCGGCCTTAAGGCTTTCCACGAAAAGAACCGCAATGAATTCATGTGGGGAAAACGACTGGATGCCGAGATCTACTACTGCCAAAAAGACTCCATTGCCGCTCCGCTCAAGGCTGTGCTTGTGAAGAAACTGAAGAAGGGTAAGCCAGGCAAGGAAGACATCCTGAAGGAATTCAACGCCAACTCAAAACTGAACCTGAGAATTGAACAGGGCAAGTACGAGGAGAACGATGAGGAGATCCTCAAGAAGGTAAAGTGGGAACAGGGCGTTTACGGTCCTTTCAGAGATGGCGAGAATCAGGTGCTTGTACTGGTTAACGCAGTACTGCAACCTACGCCTAAAACGCTGAAAGAAGCCCGCGGACTGGTTACTGCCGACTACCAGAATTTCTTGGAGAAGGAGTGGATAGCTGAACTACGCAGTAAATACAAGTTCACCGCTAACCGCGAACTCTTGAAAAAGATCAAATAAACTGATCTTGCGACATACAACCGCTTTACATCTGATCACCCTGCTGTTTTTAATGGCGGGGTGTGATGCTTTTAAAAAGGGGCCTTCGCGCACCGTCATTGCCAAGGTAAAAGACCATGAGCTTTATGCTGATGAGCTGGCTTCTGCTCTTCCATCCGACCTTTCTTCGGAAGACAGCGCTTCGTTTGCCAACAGTTTCATCCGGACATGGGCCACTCAGATGCTGCTGCTCGACAAGGCAGAGCTCAACCTATCTGAAAACGCCAAAGATGTGAACCAACAGCTGGAAGAATACCGCAGATCGCTGATCATCTACCAATACGAAAAGCAGCTTATCGGTCAGCGACTCGACACCACTGTGACAGACAAACAGATTGAAGCGTATTACAACAATAACAAGAAGAATTTCGAGTTACAGGACAACATTGCAAGAGCCATATTTGTTAAGCTCGACAAGAACACAAAGGACATTGAAAAAGTGAAGAAGCTTTGTCGTTCCAACAAGGAAGAGGATAGGATAGAATTGGAAGAATACAGCATTCAGCACGCCATCGCATTCCATCTTAACGAGCAACAATGGGTTCCTTTGGGCGAATTGTTGTCGCAATTGCCGCAAACAAGCTACCTTAACGTGAACTACTTTTCGAGTTATGGTTTTGCGGCCGTGCAAGATTCCACAGCACATTATCTACTCGATGTGAAGGAGATAAAATACAAGAACAGTGTTTCTCCTATTGAGTTTGAAAAACAGAACATCAGAAACATAATTTTGAACCAACGAAAATTGGAATTGATCCAGAAACTGGAGAAAGACATTTTTGAAGAAGCGGTGTCGAAGAATCAATTCGAGATCCTGAACAATTGACATGAAGAATTTCATTTTTACAGTACTCATCACTTTCGTAAGCACCCTTGGATTTGCCCAGCAGGAAGGCCAAGTGATCGATAGGGTGATTGCCGTTGTTGGCGGTAGCATCACGCTTCAATCAGAGCTAGAATCGCAGTACCTGCAAATGTTGGCCTCTGGCTACGAACCCAATGACGATAGTCGCTGCATCATTTTCGAAGAACTCCTCTATGGAAATCTTCTGCTGCACAGGGCCAAAGTGGATAGCCTTGTTGTATCAGATGGCGAGGTGGAAGACGAACTCACTCGAAGGCTCGAGTACTTCATTGCACAGCTCGGATCGCAAGAGAAACTGGAAGAGTACTACGAGAAATCCATATTGGAGATTAAAGATGAATTCCGCGAACTGATAAAGGAACAGTTGCTTACCCAACGTATGCAACAACAGATAACCGGAGACGCAAAGGTGACCCCGGCCGAAACACGTGCTTACTTCAATAAGATACCTGTTGATAGTTTGCCATTCATCAACACCGAAATTGAGCTTGGACGCATTATGCGAAGACCGTCCATTACCAAAGAACAGAAGGACGAGGCACGCGCAAAAGCAGAAGAATTGAGACAACGTGTCAAGAAAGGCGAAAGCTTCCGGGCTTTGGCCATCCTCTATTCAGAAGACCCGGGGTCGTCCAAAAAAGGAGGGGACCTCGGTTTCT
>JBFHEW010000460.1:0-3150 GCA_041583955.1 Bacteroidia bacterium
CGGCACCACGGTTCTTGGCAAACTTGTCCTTGAACCTGTCTTTTCGTGCCGGGCCTTCGCTTCGGTCTCTTCTGTCGTTGGGACCGCTGCTCTTGGCAACAGTAAGGTCGATCTTCTTTCCTGCGTAATCGGTGCCTTTCAGTGCACTGGCAAGTCTGTCAGCATAATCACTATCGAGTTCAAAGAACGCGAAAGTGTTCATCATTTCGATCTTTCCTATCTCCACGTCACGTCTGCTTAAACTCTCGTTTATGAGTCCCATGAGGTTTGCAGGATTCATGTTGTCCTTAGAACCCAGGTTGATGTGAAAACGTGTGAAATTCCCTTTGTCGAGAAAGCGGTCGCTGCTGCTTCTGCGTGGGCGGTCATCGCCAGAATCCCTGTCGCGTCCTCGGTCTCTGTCCCGGCCTCTATCGCGGTCACGGTCATCGCGGTCGCGTCTATCGTTCCTAGAAGCGGAAGCGTTATTCAGATCGGGAGCGTTCTTGTAGTATTCCAGGAATTTATTGAACTCAAAACTCACCAGATGCTTGATCAGGTCCTCTTTGGTAAGATGCCCCAATTGCTCCATGATGGCCGGAAGGAACGGCTCTATCTGCTTCTCATTCACGTTGAGTTTGCTCAGCCCCTCCACAATGGTGTAAAGTTGGGTTTCGCAGATCTCCTGACCGGTAGGTACCGGACGCTGTTCGAAGGTCTTTCCGAGTTTACGTTCCACCGATTTCAGTTTACCGCGTTCGCGCGAATGGATGATGGCGATGGAAATACCCCGTTTTCCGGCACGACCGGTACGGCCGCTTCGGTGAATGTACACTTCCTCCTCATCCGGAAGGTTGTAATTGATAACGTGTGTAATGTCGTCCACATCGATGCCGCGTGCCGCCACATCGGTGGCCACCAGCAACTGGATCTTGCGCTTGCGGAAACGTGCCATGATGGCGTCTCGCTGCGCCTGCGAAAGGTCGCCATGCAATGAATCGGCATTGTAGCCATCCTGCATCAGTTTGTCGGCAATCTCCTGTGTTTCCCTTCGTGTTCTGCAGAATACGATGCCGTAGACGTTCGGATTCACATCGGCCAAACGTTTCAGACACTCGTATTTGTTTCTGGCATCAACCAGGTAGTAGTGGTGTTCGATATTGGCCGAACCTTCGTTTCGCGCTCCGGAAGAAACCTCTGCAGGATCCTTCATGTAACGCTTGGTGATGTCCTTGATGCCGCTCGGCATGGTGGCCGAGAAAAGCAATGTCTGCTTGGTTTCTGGCGTTTCGCCCAGAATAAGGTCAAGGTCGTCCTTGAAACCCATTGTGAGCATTTCATCAGCCTCATCCAGCACCACGAATTTCACGTCCTGCAGTTTCAGAACCCTTCTGTTGATAAGGTCAACCGTTCTTCCGGGAGTTCCGATGATCACGTGGCAACCTCTTTTGATGTCGCGTATCTGGTTCTCGATGCTGGCTCCACCATAGACAGCAACCGTTTTCAGGTTCATGAATTTGGCAAAGTTCTGCATGTCGCTTGCTATCTGCAGACACAGTTCGCGGGTAGGGCAGAGCACAATGGATTGGATATCGCGGCTCGATTCATCCAACTGTTGAAGAACAGGCAAGCTGAATGCTGCTGTTTTTCCGGTTCCGGTCTGCGCCAAGGCGATCAGATCCTTTTTGGAATCGAGTACCTGCGGTATGGCTTTTTCTTGAATAGGTGTAGGATTCTCAAATCCTAGTTCGTCCAGCGCCTGAACGATTTCGGGCCGGAGGCCCAACTCTTTAAATGTCGGCATTATGTGCTTTTGGATCTTTCAACCGTCCAATAAATGCACCATGCAAACTATTCGAGGAAGGATGAAATCTGCCGCAAAGGTAGTAAAGCCAGTGGATTTATCACATGGCCGCTCATTTCAGCTCCAAAAGGGCCACATTCTCCACGTGGTGCGTATGCGGGAACATGTCCACCGGGCGTAGTTTCTTCACAGCATACAGGTCGCTGAGCAGTTGAATATCGCGCGCTTGTGTTGCCGGATTGCAACTCACATACACGATGCGCTTCGGTTTCAGTTCGTTGAGACGTGCTATCACATCGGGGTGCATCCCGGCCCGTGGCGGGTCTGTTATCACCACATCGGGGTGTCCTTCCTTGGCGATGAGTTCCTGCGTGAAGACATCTTTCATGTCTCCGGCATAGAACGATGTATTGTGTATGCCGTTCATGTCTGCATTTATCCGGGCATCGTCAATGGCCGCTTCCACGTATTCTATACCTACCACTTTGGCCGCCTGCTTGGCTACGAATTGCGCAATGGTTCCTGTGCCCGTGTAGAGGTCGTATACCACCTCGTTACCGGTGAGCCCTGCAAAATCGCGGGTTATCTTGTAAAGTTCATAGGCCTGTGGTCCATTTGTCTGGTAGAACGATTTGGGCCCCACGCGGAACTTCAATCCCTCCATTTCCTCCATGATGTGGTCCTTACCGGCATGCACCTGCACGTCAAGGTCGGCAATGGTATCGTTGGGTTTGTTGTTGATCACATAGAGCACCGAGGTCAGTTGCGGGAATTCGGCCACCAGCGTGTCGAGAATGAGTTTGATGTCGTCCGGTCTGTCTTCTGCCACACTCAGGATCACCATCCACTCGTTGGTCACGGTGTTCCGGATGGTGAGGTTGCGAAGGAATCCTGTCTGTTCGTTGAGGTTGTAATACGAGAAGCCGTTGGCCAGTGCCAGTTCCCTTACGCGGTTGCGAATGGCATTGCTCGGTTCGGTCTGCAAATGGCATTCCTCAATATCGAGCACCTTGTCCCATCTTCCCGGCACGTGGAACCCGAGCGAAGGCACATCATCGAACACCTGTCCGCTGTCCACCTCTTCCTGCGTGAGCCATCTTCGGTGCGAAAAACTGAACTCCAACTTGTTGCGGTAGTTGAACACGTTCTCCGAGCCCAGTATCGGTTCAATGAGGGCCACATCCACCTTACCGATGCGCTGCAGCGAATCCTTCACCTGTTTCTCCTTGAAATCGAGTTGTTTGGCGTAACTCAGGTTCTGCCATTTACAGCCGCCACACACCCCGAAATACTTGCATTTGGCATCAATGCGTAGGGGAGAAGGCTCGGTTATCTGCAACACCTGCCCTTCCCAATAGCTTCTGCGC
>JBFHEW010000461.1:0-3149 GCA_041583955.1 Bacteroidia bacterium
ACCGGAAAGTAACCGTAGCGCGCCAATACGCTGTACCATACCGGAGAGATATGACCGTTTGAAAGGAAGAACACATCTTCGCCTTTGCCATCCATGGTGAAATTGGATGCATCAGGCTTCATGATCTCGTGATACAGTGAAACGAAGAATTCCACACAGCCCAACGAACCTCCGGGATGCCCCGATTTGGGCGCGGCAACCATTCTTACAATGTCTCTTCTGGTCTGTGAACAGATACGTTTCAGTTCTTCTCTAGACGGCATTCGGTGGATGTTTGGTGGACTTCAAAAGTAGCCTAAGTGCCTTCGGACTCAAAGCCGCGTTGATAACTTTTGAAAAGGTATCAGGCCTCTGAACATGCTTGTAATTCGGGGCCATATCATTGGGTCATTCGATTACCTTTGCCGCCTCAAAAAAATCGAGCAATGGCTTTACAATGTGGTATCGTAGGACTCCCGAATGTGGGTAAGTCAACCCTTTTCAACTGTCTTTCCAACGCCAAGGCACAGGCTGCCAACTTCCCATTCTGCACCATTGAGCCTAACGTGGGTGTCATTACCGTGCCGGACGAACGGTTGGAAAAGCTACAGTCGTTGGTAAAGCCCGAGCGTGTTGTTCCTACCACCATCGAAATCGTTGATATTGCCGGATTGGTGAAGGGTGCAAGTAAAGGTGAAGGATTGGGAAATCAATTCCTTGGCAACATACGTGAGACCGATGCCATCATACATGTGCTGAGATGTTTTGAAGATGGGAATATTGTGCACGTGGACGGTTCTGTGAATCCGATACGCGACAAGGAGGTGATAGATACCGAACTACAGTTCAAAGACCTTGAAACGGTTGATAAGCGTTTGGTGAAAGTGAAGAAAGCAGCCGAGATAGGGCAGAAAGAGGCGAAGGCAGAGTATGAGGTGCTGACCATTCTCAAGGCTACGTTGGAACAAGGGAGATCTGCGCGTGTTGCAGAAATGACCGACAACCAATTGGAATTGGCTCAATCGTTCCAGTTGCTGACGCTGAAACCGGTACTCTATGTCTGTAATGTGGACGAGGCTTCGGTGGTTACAGGCAACGAATTCAGTAAGAAAGTGGAGGAGGCCGTGAAGGACGAGAATGCAGAAGTGATTCTCATCTCAGCTGCTGCCGAAGCCGACATTGCCGGATTGGACACGTACGAGGAGCGCAAAGAATTCCTTCAGGACATGGGGCTTGAAGAAGCAGGCGTGAATAAACTGATCCGTTCAGCTTACAAACTGCTCAAACTACAGACCTACTTCACCGCAGGGGTCAAAGAAGTGCGCGCTTGGACCATTGAAAAAGGCATGACCGCACCACAGGCAGCTGGTGTCATCCATACTGATTTTGAGAAGGGCTTTATCCGTGCAGAAACCATTGCCTATGACGATTTCGTGAAATATGGTTCGGAAGCAGCCGTGAAAGAAGCCGGTAAAATGCGCGTGGAAGGAAAGGAATATGTGGTGCAGGACGGAGACGTGATGCACTTCCGATTCAACGTTTAGTCTTTTTTAAACGCTTCGTTCAAATATTCGTGGTCGACCTTACCTTTTCGGTCGGCCGATTCATAGCGTTCGATCAATCGTTTCCTGACGGCATCTTTTTTCTTCTCTCCTAAGCGGAATAGTCGTAGCATGATGCTTGGGAACCAACCCTTCATGAAGAACATGAACTTGGCATCTGTGGGTAGAATGATGTGAAACTTGCCTCTGGCAGCCTGCTTGAGGGCATGCTTAGCCACCTGTTCCGGTTTGAGCGTGGAGGTGGCAAAGATCATTTTCGACATTTCCACTTCCTCTTCATTTCCTCTGGCATATTGCATCACCTTGGTCTTGAAAAACGTTGGCATCACGCACGAAACGGTTATACCATGCGCACGAAGTTCTGCGTCCATTGTTTCAGAAAGTGCCCGTACGCCTGCTTTGCTCACGTTGTAGGCGGCCATGCGCGGCAGGCTGGTGAATGCGGCAGCACTCGCCACGTTGATAATGGCACCGGATCTCTGCTTCTTGAATTGCGGGATGAAAAGAGCATTGCCATAGATCACGCCATGCAGATTGATGCTCAGGAGCCAATCCCAATTATCGAGGCCATATTCTTCCACATAACCGCCATCGCCCACGCCTGCGTTGTTCACCAACAGGTCAATGCCACCGACCTCGGTCAAGAACCGCTCACTCACTTCGCGGTAAGCATCTTTGTCTGAAACATCAAGCCCGAAGGTCAGCGGATTGCCCCCAAGAGCTTCAATTGCTGCGGCAGCCTGTTTCAGTGCAACGCCATTGATGTCGCTCATTCCAAGGGTCCAACCATCGTGGGCCAGTTCCTTACAAAGGCAAAATCCTAAACCTGAGCCGGCACCTGTTATGAAGGCGCGCTTTTTGGGAAAACGTTCGGTGAGTGGATGCATTCGGGCAACAAGATAGTTGCCGCATGCGAGATATTAAAGCCCTTTCAGTGCACCCAGCGTGTAATGTAGAAGCCGGCAGTGCTTACGCATCCGGTAAGGATGGTTCCCCAGATCATATCCACTATGGCCACTTTCATGGGGAAGCCTTTCAGTGTGGCCAAATTGGTGAGGTCGTACGTGGCGTAGCAGAAGAAACCGAACAGGGCTCCGTAGAAAATGGCCGATTTGACCGAGTCGTCCTCTACGGCAGGTAGAATGGCGAACACGAAAATCCCAATGATGTAAAGAAGGTAGAATATGAGTGCTGCAGCCCAATTCACATCGTCTTTCAGTAAGGGGCCCATATTTCCCCAGTAGAATTTCTTGGCCACGAGGCCTATCCAGGTAAGGTCGATGGCAAAGAACACCAACGTGGTAAGTAAATAGCTGATAACGAGTTTCATGAGGTTTGGTTTGGTAATAAACACTGAAGATAGGATTGTGTTTCATCTTCCGGAAAATTCGGTCTTCGCCATGAGTGTTGTGCAGAATCGACCTGTTCAAATCCCTGTTGAAAACCAAGGTGCAATAATTTCCCCTGAACAGCAGTCTGATACTATATTTATTGTCCGCAAGAATGCACGGAAGGTTGACGGAAATGGCGCAGGAAACACAGTACGGAGCAGAGCAGATACGATCGTTAGAATGGCATGAACATATTCGACTCAGGCCGGGTATGTAC
>JBFHEW010000462.1:0-3146 GCA_041583955.1 Bacteroidia bacterium
AAGGTCCGTACAGAACTACTGGATCTTTTCCTGGCCGACCAGAGCGGAGCCAAACAGGAGTATTTCGAAGAGGCGGTCATAGGCCGCATTCAGAAGCAACCACAGAAGGACGTATATCCTGAATTGCTTATCTGGCATTTCGAGCAACAGAAGAAATTCAGTCAAGCGTTTACACAGGCAAAGGCCTTGGATAGACGCAATAAGGAAGACGGAGCCCGCATCATACAATTTGCGCACATCTGTCGCGCCAATGCATCGTTCGATCTGGCCATAGAGGCCTATCAATACGTGATCAAGAAAGGGCGCGATAATTACTATTACCTGAGCTGTAGGAAAGACCTCGTCAATACGCTTTACGAAAAGGCCGTTGCCGGAGGGGCTTACACCGATCAGGAGTTGCTCGAACTCGAGAAAACGTTCCTCGCCACGCTCGATGAGTTCGGGCGAAACGGAAACGTGGCCCAGATGATGATGAATCTGGCCGAGCTTTACACCTTTTACATTCACAATACCGCCAAAGGAATCGATCTCCTATACGAGGTGTTGGAGCTGCCCGGCATCAACAGAAAAGACCTTGCCATGGCCAAGATACAATTGGCAGATGCGTTGCTTTTCACGGGCGAGGTATGGGAAACAACCCTGCTTTATTCTCAGGCCGAAAAGATGTTCAAGACAGACGACATTGGCCGGGTTGCAAAGCTCAAGAACGCCAAATTATCCTACTACACCGGGCAGTTCGATTGGGCGCAGGCCCAACTGAACGTGCTGAAGGCCGCCACCAGCGATTTCATAGCCAACGATGCCCTTTACCTGGCCATGCTCATTGGCGACAATTCGTATATGGATACCACCTACGCAGCGCTTCGCACATTTGCACGGGCCGATCTGCTGCTCTATCAGAATAAGCTCGACAGCGCCAAATTCGCCCTCGACAGTATCGAACAGTTCCATCCCGGCCACAGCCTGCAGGACGACATTCTCTACAAACGGGCCCAAATAGCCGAGCAGGAAGGAAACTACCAATTGGCTCAGGAAAACTACCATCGTGTATGGAAAGAATATCCCACCGATCTGCTGGCCGATGATGCCGTATACAGAATGGCACAACTCTACGAGAGCCACCTCAAAAGCAGCGCAAAAGCAATGGAATACTACCAGGAACTCCTGCTCAACTACCCCGGAAGTCTATACACGGTAGAAGCCCGAAAACGCTATCGAAGCCTCCGCGGAGACCTCTTGAATTGATGAATGGGGCGTTCCCCACGCTTTTGGGCGTGGGTCGGGCTGTCCGCTATATCTTTTTTGTGAAAAACAAAAAAGGATGCCGCTTCCATCCCTAACGCAATGCCGCACATCACAGCACCACCCTCTACCGTGGATTGACAAACGCATGTGTAGAACTCCACTGGTCCCATTTGGATCACGGGCTCATCGATCCTACCTTTGAGCAGATGGAACTCCGAGTAGTTGAACTTTTTGCCGGTGTTGGCGGATTCAGGGTCGGCCTGGAAGGCTACCCCAAAGCACCCACATCGGGCTACAACGTGGTTTGGAGCAACCAGTGGGAACCCAGCACGAAAAAACAGCACGCCAGTCTCGTGTATGAGAACCGGTGGCCCGAGGCGAACCATTGCAATCGGAACATTGAAGAAGTCATTGAGAACGACTTCGGTCAGATACCCGATCACGACCTTCTGGTCGGTGGATTTCCCTGTCAGGATTACTCGGTTGCCACCAGCCTGAAGAACTCCAAAGGGCTCCGCGGCAAGAAAGGCGTTCTGTGGTGGAGCATTGAGGCCATATTGCGAAAGAAAGGTGCCAATGCCCCGAAGTACCTCATGCTCGAAAATGTGGACCGGTTACTCAAATCCCCTGCCACCCAACGCGGAAGGGATTTTGCCATCATGCTTTCCTCACTCAATTCGCTTGGTTACGCGGTAGAATGGAGGGTGATCAACGCGGCCGATTACGGAATGCCTCAACGCAGGCGCAGGATCTTCATTCTGGGGTACCACCGTTCAACGGCTATGTATCAACGCATGGCCGCGGCATCCGAAACCGACTGGCTGCAGAGCAAAGGCGTTTTTGCACAGGCATTCCCGGTCAGTAGCAGTCAAACATCTGCCACAACAGGAGAAATAGGTTCAGACATCGAGCAGGTTTCCGATCAATTCAACAAGGGGGGCAAACTTTCGCCTTTCCAGAATTCGGGACTCATGGTCAATGGCACCTATGTTACACTCAAAACGCAAAGCGCGTACAACGGAGAACGAACTGTTCTGGAAGATGTGCTCGTTGATACGAAAAAGGTGCCGAGCGAATACTTCATCGATCCGGCTGAGCTTAAGCGCGAAAACAGCTGGGAGTACCTCAAGGGTGTGAAGCGCATTGAACGCATCAATGCACAAGGCCATAAATACGTTTATTCTGAAGGAGGAATGGTGTTTCCTGATGCGCTCGATGCACCTTCAAGGACCATCATCACCGGAGAGGGTGGCTCGAGCCCTTCACGTTTTAAGCACGTCATATTCAAAGATGGGCGGTACCGAAGACTCATGCCCATTGAACTGGAACGGTTGAACATGTTTCCGGACAACCACACCAAGCTGGAGGGGATCTCAGACCAGAAACGGGCCTTTTTCATGGGCAACGCGTTGGTTGTAGGAATTGTGAAAAGGCTGGGAGAGGCATTGGCCGTCAACATGGCCGGATCGCAAAAGGCAGAAGGCAACGATGCTTCTGCAATATGAATGTTAAAGAATGAAGGAATGATCATCTACAACGTAACTGTAAACATCAACGAAGAAGTGCACGAGGAGTGGGTTGCTTGGATGCGAGACGTGCACATACCCGATGTAATGGCCACAGGGTTTTTTGTGGAACATCGGTTTGCAAAAGTGTTGCTCACTCAAAATGAAGGAGGTGTCACCTATTCCATACAATACCTGTGCAAGAGCATGGCAGACCTACAGATCTATCAAGGGTCGCATGCACCACGGCTGCAGGCAGATGTGCAGGCCAAGTTCGAAGGGAAGTTCGTGGCCTTTCGAACCGTGCTCGAGATAGTTGATTGATGCTGTTCCATACTCGTTCCACGATAATCTTCGCGTACTTTACACCGACTCCGCGCCTTTGCGGTTCAAACA
>JBFHEW010000463.1:0-3144 GCA_041583955.1 Bacteroidia bacterium
ACACGTACGATTTCATCCGTCCATATGGACTGAAGTTGATGAAGGAGAAGTATTCTCCCCACAATCTCTGGATGGATTTCAACCAGCGGATCACCTCCATCAACGCGTTTTTGACCTCGTTCCCGAAGGACGTTCGGGAAATATTGGATCAAACCCGAAACGGAAAGATCCATTTTGAAGTTGAGCTACAAGGCTACGGCTACTTGCTCAAGAAAATGGACAGCATTGCCAATAGAATGGCAATCACGTTCTTGATCGTAGCATTCATTATTGGTTCGGCCATTACCATGACCGTAGATTGGGGAGACCGAATCGGTTACATCTACGGATTACCCGAAATAAGCGTATACGGTCTATGGTGTGCCGGCATTCTGTTGGTTCTCCTCTTCTACTCCATTATTCGAAGAAGGAAATACAAGTAATTCAGGCTCCTCCCAGTAGGACCATGACCACTTGGATCCATCCGATAATGAAGCCGATGATGGCGCCAATGTATTCGATGAATTTGAATTCGCGTTTCAGAAGTTTCATGATCAGGTCTTCCAGCCTTTCGGCCGGCAAATGGGCCACTTTCTGCTTAATGATCTGCTCTACGTTGAACTTCTCCTCAATATTGGCCATGTAGCTGTTTATCATGGCTGGAACCGACTCATCCACCTCTTCCATCACAACGTCTTTGAACTTGGTCTTGCGTTTATCTCCTACCAAAGCAGCTGTGATCGGGTAGTTTTTGGGGAATGTGACATTCAGGTAATAATCCACCTTGGCCTCTACCAGCATCTTAATGGACATTATATTCTCAGGGTTGTTGAGTTTCTCCCTCAGGTCTTCGGAAGACAATAGCTCCTCTGCAACCATTTTCCCGATCTTTTCCGCTACCTCCTGCTGGTTTTTCGGAAAGATCCCTTGTAGTGTATAGATCCCTAGGATGTTCACCGGCTCCTTTGGATAGAATAACATCTTCACCGCAATGAAGTTGGTAAACCAACCCACTAAAGCAGCAATGAACGGAAGCGTGTAGATCATTTCGAGGTGGTTACGTCAACTTTCAGTCGCTCATCGCGATTGGCAATTTCCCAAGCGGTATGAAAGATGAGTCTGGCGATCTTCTCTGTTTTCTGAAACATGATCTTGTCTACCGTATCTGTCGGTTGATGGTAGTCTTCATGAACACCTGTGAAGTAGAAAATGACCGGTATGTTATTCTTCGCAAAGTTGTAGTGGTCAGATCGGTAATAGAACCTATTGGGATCCTTCTCATCATTGTAAGTATAATCAAACTCCAGGCCAGCATAGGTTGCATTAACGTTTTCACTCAACGCGTGCAGCTGTGTGCTTAATTTATCTGACCCGATGATGTAGACGTAATTCGAATCAGGAGCGTGGTTTTCATCTATTCGTCCGATCATGTCTATGTTCAGGTTGGCCACCGTATTCTCTAAAGGAAAAACGGGATTATCGGCATAGAATTCCGAACCAAGGAGTCCTTTTTCCTCTCCAGAAACCGTCATGAACAGAATGCTGCGTTTCGGGCCGTGGCCTTCTCTGGAAGCGAGAGCAAATGCTTCTGCCAGTTCCAGTAGCGATGTGGTGCCCGATCCATCATCATCTGCTCCGTTGAAAATATCATCTCCTTTACGTCCAAGGTGGTCGTAATGTGCCGTTATCACCAGCAGTTCATTCGGCTTTTCGGTACCCGGCAGGTAACCTAATACATTCTCAGAAGTGAGTTCTTCCCTATTCTTCTTCACATCGATGGTGACCGGAACACGTAGTTCCTTTTGAATGGGCTTACCCTTCTTATTTATCTTCGCTTCAAGCTTTTCATGTCCTCCTTTCACGCCTGCCCCTTTCAGGATCTTGCTGGCCATTTTTGAGCTGATGTAAATGAGAGGTATTCCCTCTTGCTCTGTCGGTTTTTCGCCCAATTGCAGGTCTGGTCGCTTGATGTATCTTCCGAATTGTGAAACCGATGAGGAGAACTTATCATCAATGATGAGCAACGCTTTGGCGCCCGCGTTCTGAGCCTTCTCTATCTTCTTGGTCCAATCAACGGTCCACTTGCTTTTTTCCTTTGCTCCTGACACCCATGAGATTCCTTTCCTACTGGTTGGTTCCCCTCCCGATACCATCAATACGCGGTCTTTCACATCTATCTGTCCGTAATCGCTGTACGATTCAGCATCTATCCCGTAGCCCAGATACAGCAGGTCATCTGTACGGACAAGCATATCTCCGAATCCTGGGAAATAATACATGTCCTTGAGGAACTCAAACGAATCGTCAGCCACTACGAGTTTGACCGTATCGGGGTAGGTGAGTTGTAATTTGAATGGTTGCTGGTAACCACCTATTGCTGCTATCGGTTGGAATCCGAACTCCTGAAACCGTTGTTGGATATATTCGGCCGCCAGTTTCTGTCCTGGTTGTCCTGTTTCACGTCCTTCAAACTCGTCTGAAGCAATAACCTCCAGTCTTGAACGGAGATCGGTTGCCGTTATCGATGCAGCATACTTGAGTTGTACTTCATCCTGCTGTGCCTGAACGGAAAATGTTCCGAGAGCCAGAAGGAAGGTCAAAAGTAGTCTCAGCATGAAATGGCAATTTTATCAACACGGGTAGCATGCCTACCTCCTTCAAACGCTGTGTTCAGGAACGTTTCTACGCACTCGAGAGCTGTTTCTTCCGAAATGAACCTTGCAGGTAACGAAAGCACATTGGCATCATTGTGTTGGCGGGTAAGTGCTGCGAGCTCCGGATTCCAAGCAATTCCAGCCCTGACGTGAGGGTATTTGTTGGCCGTCATGGCCACACCGTTACCACTCCCACAAATGATGATGCCCATGGTGATATCACCAGAATCGATTGCGCTGGCCAACGGATGTATGGCATCAGGGTAGTCCATTCTATCTGGTGTGGACGGTCCGAAATCTGTTATGGAGTATCCTTTTTCTGAGAGTACCTGCTTGATACGCTCTTTCAGGTCAAATCCTGCATGGTCGCAGGAAATAGCAATGTGTTTCATCTGTTTTCGATCGTTTATAAAGTGGCCATTCAAACTTGCGGCTTATTAACGTTTCATATCTGCAAAACTAATTTGGTTGTTAACATCTTCTCAAACAAAAGTTTGTGCGAATCAACCAT
>JBFHEW010000464.1:0-3141 GCA_041583955.1 Bacteroidia bacterium
ACTGAAATCGCTGTTGAATTTCGTGATGCTGGCCGGTGTCCAAGCTGCAACGTACCAATTCCCTTCGCCATCCTTGTCAATTCCATCAATGTTGCCGAGGCCCGAATTGGCGAGCAAGGTGGTTACAGTATATGTGGACAGGTCCATGGCCTTGATCGGGGCGTTCGTGCCCCAATTGACAATGATAATGCGGTTGTTATCGCCATCGTAAGCAATACCGTTGGGCTTATTGGTGGTACCGAGATCGGTCTGATCTGCTACCATGCTGTAAGAAGGCGAGTTGAGATCCGCCACATTGATCTCGTAGATGTCGTACCCATTGAAATCGCTCACCCACAATTTATCGGTTCCATTGCTTCCCATTCCATTGAGGAAATGCGCACCCGCTATCGGCAAGGAGAATACAAGGTTTTCGTTCAGCAGATCGTAGCATCGGATGGTTGCTCCTTCAATTGCAAACAGATGACCACCGAAGATTTCCATGCCATACGATGCTTGAGCACCACTTCCGAAGTGAGATAGGCCTCCGTTCGGAGCTATGGAAATGATGGACGTATTGTCTGATGATGCCAGATACCGGTTGTTGATGGGATCATACTCCACACTTTCAACTCCCGCCAGACTTTGGCCAAAGAGGTTGAAACCAACAAGGGATATGGAAATGAACGCTACGACTGTCTTCATACGTGATATTTGAAATACGAATCTATCAGATTGAGCTCATTCAAGCTGTTAAAAATTGTTGAAATCATCATTACTTCTCAACATGACCGGACTGAAGTGCTGGTCGAACGCTCCTTGATCGGTGGCTTCAATGGCAACATGCTCGCAATACCAACCTCAATCGGCATCACGCATCATCTGTCATACGGATGGACACACTTATTCACAATTCACCATGGAAAGGAATTTGACATGCGGCATTAAATCGGGCAATTGAGCGCTAATTTCATAGATACCAATCTGAACGATGAGAATTTGCTTCCAGATCGCATTGCTTCTACTGTTTTCGACCTCGGTTGTTGGGCAGCATCGGAACGATCAGGCTTTTTGGGACCGATATGACGAAGCGCGACTGTACATAGCGAAGCACAATGCAGGGCGCTCCATCCGTATTCTGGAGGAACTCCATTCAACCGATTCGGTCAACCCCAACGTTGGCTACCTTTTGGGTGTTGCCAAGATAATAGTAGGGCAGGAGCCACAACGGGCCGCGAGGCTCTTTGAAATGGCCGATAAGCACTTCGATCAGTTATGGGACAATCCGGGAGTTGGACCGCCTGAGCACCTTTTCTACTACATGATCCTGGCCTATTGTCGCAGTGGCCAATGCAGCAAGGCCAAGGAAGCGTTGGGGCGGTTGGAGAACACGTTTGCCACAGAGGAAGACTATCTCAAGAATGATGAGTACTACCTGTTTGATGGTAGAAAGTGGGCCAATAGGTGTGCAGAACCAGCTGCAAAGGAGATGGAAATACCTGAGCGACTGGTGAAACCGGATGTGCGTATACGTACTCAGCCTCATGTATATTCTACATTATCAATGCTTTACGGGGTACAAGTGGCAGCGCTTCTGGAGCCTCAGATGACGCGCAAGTTCGAAGGTTTGAAGAACGTAGAGGTGTACGTTGACATGCATGGGGTTTACCGCTACGTGATCGGTAATTTCAATTTCCGTTCGCAAGCAGAGAAGATGCTCCAAGTTGTGAAGGAAGTAGGATATGCTGATGCATTCATCGTGAACATCACCGATCACGAAAGGTATCCTTTAGAGGTGGTAGCCTTGGATCAGCGCTCGCCAAAGACGCAAATGCGGGGTACGGTTGATTACCGTATTCAATTGGCAGCATTCAAAGAATCGCTGCCAGACGAATCAGCACGGTATTATCTGATGATAGACAGCATTGCTGAGGTATCTGTAGATGACCTTACGTTGCTTACAGTGGGCTCCTATCTTTCGTATGCCGATGCCATCATGAGACGTGACGAGCTCCGTAGAATGGGATTCAGTGACGCATTTGTGGTGGCATTCAACCAAGGAAGGAAGGTTTCCATTGAAGATGCGAGGCAATACCTCCGAAGAGTCCATTAGTATCAGAAGAGTTGCAGATCGGCATAATTTTCGATTTTGTGAAACCTTTATTCACAACACGAGGTATCTTTGCCTCAACTTAAAAAACTATTAGGCATGAAAAATTTCGGATTGACAGTACTGATGATGTTGTTCATTGGAGTGGGAACTTCAATGGCACAGGACAAGAAGGTTTCGGATGCAGACGCAGCGAAAACGGTAAGAATTGAGAAAGCAGCCAAAGATCACGCTTGCGAGCCAGGATGCGCTAAAGCATGTTGTGCCAAGGCAGGAGCCAAGGCCGATGCTGCAGGTAAGAAAGCCTGTGCTCCAGGATGCGAGAAGAAGTGTACACACGCTGCTGCTGCAACCAAGGAAGATGCGCATGAAGGTCATGATCACGCAGCACCTAAGAAGTAATTCCTGATACGGGAAAACAGAAAAGGCCTCGCATTTGCGGGGCTTTTTTTGTTAATGGCTATTGCCGTAC
The DNA here is from genome assembly GCA_041583955.1 of Bacteroidia bacterium. Classification (GTDB taxonomy): domain Bacteria; phylum Bacteroidota; class Bacteroidia; order UBA10329; family UBA10329; genus UBA10329. The sequence goes on from JBFHEW010000464.1 coordinate 2,562, forward strand.
AAACCGATTGGTTACTGTTGTCTTAGCGGTATTGAGTTGTATCAGGTAGAGTCCCGGAGTAAGCGGTTCCACCTGTATCACCATGCTCTTCTCCGACAACACAAATTCTACCGGAATACGTTTACCACGTAGGTCATACACCCGAACGTCATGTAGTTCTCCTATCATTTCTGACCAACTTACCGATATCAATGAAGAGGTGGGATTTGGAAACAGACGAACATCCCTATCAAGTTCAGGCACGGACGATGGAGCTTCATTCCCGACAAAAACCTTCACATTATCGACATACATATCGTTACCCTTTCCGTTCTTACTTTCAAATCGGATGAGGATATCCTGACCTACGAATGCAGAGAGGTCTACCGAGTCGGTCCGCCAATCCGTTTCCAGTTCCGGATTGAAGTTCGGTATGCGTTCTTCGGTCGTTGTCAGTTCGTCTCCGCCCTTGCGATAAACCTCTGTACTGAAGCTGGCACCGCAGTCGGTAGAAACCTGCACAGCAAGCGTATCGCTGGAGGTGGCGCTTAGCGACCACTTCTGATAGGCCACATCGAACACAAGCCAAACGGGTTCTGTG
>JBFHEW010000465.1:0-3123 GCA_041583955.1 Bacteroidia bacterium
AAACTTCACCGATGACATGGCTAAGATCGCTGATTGCGATTGGACCATTGAGGTGGTGATCGAGCGATTGGACATTAAGAAACAAGTGTTCGAGAATGTGGAGAAATACCGCAAGCCCGGAACTCTGATCACTTCAAACACGTCAGGTATTCCGATCCATCAGATGTTGGAAGGACGAAGCGAGGATTTCCAGAAACATTTCTGCGGAACCCACTTCTTCAACCCACCACGTTATCTGAAATTGTTGGAGATCATTCCGACCGATAAGACCGACCAAGCGGTGGTAGACTTCCTTATGGACTACGGTGACCGTTTCCTCGGAAAGACCATGGTCCTTTGTAAGGATACACCAGCTTTCATCGCCAACCGTGTAGGTGTTGCAAGCATTCAGGCATTGTTCCACTTGGTGGAGGAAATGGACCTTACGGTAACGGAAGTGGATAAGATGACAGGACCGATCCTAGGTCGTGCCAAGTCTGCCACATTCAGAACCTGCGATGTGGTAGGTTTGGACACATTGGTACTGGTTGCTGGCGGATTGAAGGCCAACTGCCCTGATGATGAGGCAAGAGCCACTTTCGAGATGCCGGGCTACATCTCTAAAATGACCGAAAACGGTTGGTTGGGTTCCAAATCAGGACAGGGCTTCTTCAAGAAAGAAGGAAAGACCATCCTTGAGTTGAACCTGAAAACAATGGAATATCAGGAGCCTGGAAAGGTTGATTTCCCAACGCTGAAAGCTGCAAAGGCAGAAGATAATCTCCGTGCACGCATGAAGATCCTGGCCGGTGGAAAAGACAAAGCGGGCGAGTTCTACAGAAAAGCGTTCTACGGACTGTTCCAGTATGTTTCGAACAGAATCCCTGAGATAACCGATGACCTTTACAAGATCGATGATGCGCTCGGAGCTGGATTCGGTTGGCAGTTAGGACCCTTCGCCACATGGGATGCATTGGGTGTTGCCGAAACTGCAAAACTGATGGAAGAAGCCGGCAAGAAACCTGCTCAGTGGGTTTACGACATGCTTGCTGCCGGTTGCGACACTTTCTACTCTGTGAAAAACGGACAGAAACTGTACTACGACATCCCTTCAAAGTCGTATAAGGTGATTCCTGGAACGGAAGACCTTATCATATTGGATAACCTGCGCGAGACCAACGTGGTCTGGAGCAATGCCGGAGCAACCATTTTTGACATTGGCGATGGCGTTCTGAACCTGGAATTCCACACCAAGATGAATACCATCGGCAGTGAGATCCTTCAGGGAATCAATAAGGCCATTGACCTTGCCGAAGGCGATGCGAAATGGAAAGGAGTGGTAATTGCCAACAATGGCGAGAACTTCTCGGCAGGTGCCAACCTCGGAATGATATTCATGCTTGCCGCACAGCAGGAAGTGGAAGAATTGGACATGGCCGTAAAGGCATTCCAAGATACGGTGATGAGAATCCGTTATTCGTCCATCCCCGTTGTTTCTGCCCCACACGGCATGGCCTTGGGTGGTGGTTGCGAGATCTGTCTGCACTCAGATAAAGTGATTGCGGCTGCCGAAACCTACATCGGACTGGTTGAGTTCGGAGCGGGAGTTATTCCTGCCGGAGCAGGTTCAAAGGAAATGGCACTGCGAGCTTCAGACGACTTCCAGAAGGACAACTTGGAACTGCCGGCCTTGAGAGAGCGTTTCCTCACGGTAGGTATGGCCAAAGTGGCCACTTCGGCAGAGGAAGCATTCGAACTGGGCATCTTCCGTAAAGGAATCGATGAGGTCTGTGTAAGTTCAGAAAGACGTATTGCCAGAGCAAAACGTGCGGTTCTTGAACTACACGAGCAAGGATACTCTAAGCCGGTGGAAAGAACAGATATCAAGGTGCTGGGCAAGAAAGGGCTCGGAATCTTCGTTGCAGGTGCAAGAAGCATGGAAAGCGCCAAGTACATTTCTGAGCACGACAGGATCATTTCTGAAGAGTTCGGATACGTATTGGCAGGAGGCGACCTCTCTGCAGCAACAGAGGTTTCAGAACAATATCTGTTGAAACTGGAGCGGAAAGCATTCCTGAAGTTGGCCATGACCAAAAAGTCGATGGAAAGGATGCAGAGTCTGGTAACTACCGGTAGACCACTAAGAAACTGATCCCTTCCTTTGCTCATATCAAAGGAAAGCAATGTCTAAGCTACGTGTCAAATTCATTCTCATATTTCTGCTCTTTGCAGCTCCAATGGTGCTCTTCGGCCAGTCTTCAAGCCGTCCGAAGTTTGCTCCACGGAAAGACAAGCACAGGAATGTCAAGGATGAATTTGACCGGAAGCAAGGACTTTGGAAACTCTACTCCGCTTCTCGCCTACTCATTGCAGAGATCGAATACCAGAATGACAAGAAGCACGGCATGTCTTTACGTTACTACCCGCACACGGGCGAACTCATGGAGCAGGCCGAGTACTACGATGGTAAAAAGCACGGTATCTACAAGAAATTCTTCTACACCGGCACAACCCGAATGGAAGGAGAGTATGAAAAGAACAAGCGGACAGGTTATTGGGTCAAGTACTACCACAATACGGGCGAAGTCAGCTCAGAAGGCTCTTATGAGCGAGGTAAAAAACAAGGGGATTGGAAATTCTACAATTCCTTCGGTGACCTCAGCGGGGTCTTCACTTATAGGAACGATACACTCATAGCCAAAAACGGAGTTTCGATAGAGGAGCTTAAAAGACAAGAAGAACAAAAGAATCAAACGATAAACATTAAATAAAATGGACGCATACATTGTAGCTGGCTTCAGGTCAGCGGTTGGAAAAGCACCACGCGGAGTATTCAAGTTTACCCGCCCTGACGATATTGCCGCAGATGTGATCAAACACCTGGTAGCATCTGTACCTAATCTGGACAAGGACACGATAGACGATGTGATCGCTGGTTGTGCCACCCCAGAAGCAGAACTCGGTCTTAACATCGGACGAATGATCTCCTTGATGGGATTGGACACTGTGAAAGTTCCGGGAATGACCGTGAACAGATACTGTTCATCAGGTTTGGAAACCATTGCCATTGCAGCATCAAAGATCCATGCAGGACAGGCCGATTGCATCATTGCAGGAGGCGTTGAAAGCATGAGCCCGATGCCT
>JBFHEW010000466.1:0-3118 GCA_041583955.1 Bacteroidia bacterium
TGGTACAATACAGGCGGCACCATTGTAGACAGCAAGAACACGCTCACAAGCCGGGTCGGATACTATTTCAGCACATTGGAAGAGCTCTTCTTCAAAGACAGCGTGAAACTGGTGAATGCCAAGTATACGCTTCACTGCGACACCCTGCGCTACAACACTCAGACCGAGGTTGCTTTCTTCCTTGGACCCACCACCATTATCAGCGATGAGAACACCATTCTCTGCAATTTCGGTTGGTACGATACAGACCTCGATATTGCGCAGTTCAGTCGGGAAGCTACCGTTCTGAGCTCAGACCAATCTATTTTGGCCGACAGCCTTTATTACAACAAGAACTACGGCTACGGACTGGCATTGGGAAATGTTGTTGTGACCGATACCGCACAGAACATTACGCTTACTGGCGAACGCGCCAAATACTACGAGGTTGGCGACATGGTACTCCTCACAGACAGCGCGGTGATGATACAGGACATGGGAGCCGATTCGTTGTTTCTCCATGCGGATACCCTCTTGAGCATTGTAGATACAGTCATTGACAGGAGGATACTCTTCGCATTCCATCACGCCAAATTCTTCAAGCCGGACATGCGTGGAAAATGCGATTCGTTGGTCTATTCCTATGCAGATTCCACCATCCGACTTTACCGCGACCCGATCCTTTGGTCTGAGGAGAACCAACTCACTGCAGACAGCATGTGGATCCAGAACAGGAACAGTAAGATCGATAGACTCTACATGAAAGATAACTCCATGATCATTTCTGAAGAGGACAGCGCCATGTACAATCAGATAAAAGGCAGGTACATGACCGGATATTTCAAGGAACAGAAACTGAACCGCGTATTTGTGGAAGGCAATGGCGAAACGATCTATTTTGCCGGAGAAGATGGTGCGAAACCGGATAACGTGAACAAGGCCAAAGCGAGCAACCTGCTGATAAAGATCGAGGGCAACAAGGTGAAGGACATCACCTTCATCACGCAACCGGATGCCACGCTTTATCCGCTACATCTGATCAAACTCAGTGACATGAAACTGGAAGGTTTCAATTGGCGAATGCAGGAACGACCTGAAAAGGTGGAGGATATTTTTGAGTGGTGAGAAGCTGATCTTAGACAACTCCGATTCTGGAGGCCGCCCAACTCTTACTCAATGGTATGCGCCAATCCGTTTCCAATTCTGTTTTTGATGTGACCATATTATTGAAGACGATGGTTTCTTCGGTCAACGCTCCATGTTCAAATGCGTCTGAGACCTTATTGGCATGTACGGTAAGTAGTTCATTCTCCGAACTGAGATACGCCAAATTCAATCTATCGAACAGATCAATGTTCAACTTCTGTTCAATGGAACGGATCTGCGCAACCGAACTGTCGATACTGCAACCACTGGCTGAACCAGCATCCTCGTCTACCATCATGATCAGAAACCGATTGTACAGAACATCGGCTGCGGCCTTCAATGGGGCTCCGTGGCTTTTCCAATTGGAGGCAAATCCAGTGGCCAACAGCTTCACTTCAGAAGCTTCTGCGTCAGTCAGATTGCGCGAAGCCTGATACACCCAGGTACGTGAGTTGGGGGCAAATGCTCCGAATGTTTCGAGGGTTGTTTTCATTTTTCTGCATATCACCCTGAAATTGATTCAAGGTCCATCAATAACAATCAATGCTGAAAGAGGTTCAGCACGAACATCCTAAGACTAAAGGTCGTTTGCTTGCGCTATCAGCTCAGCCACATCAAGCACCTGTGTTTCGTCCTGTTTGTCGTTGTATTTCACACCATCTGTCATCATGGTATTACAGAACGGACAACCGGTAGCGATCACGTCAGGCTTCAAGGCCAATGCCTCCTCTGCCCTTTCCATGTTTATCTCCTTGTTTCCTGGCTCCGCTTCTTTGAACATCTGTGCGCCACCTGCACCACAACAAAGACCGTTGGCACGCGAACGTTTCATTTCGGCCAATTCCACATCCAATTTCTCAATCACACTACGTGGAGCTTCATACTCGCCATTCGCTCTTCCTAAATAACATGGGTCGTGGAACGTGATCTTCTTGCCTTTAAAGGCTCCTCCTTCCACTTTCAGTTTTCCTTCATTGATCAGTTGCTGCACGAGTTGAGTGTGATGTATCACCTCATACTTGCCTCCTAGTTCGGGATATTCGTTCTTAATGGTATTGAAGCAATGCGGACATCCGGTCACTATCTTCTTCACCTCATAGGCATTCATCACTTGGATGTTGCTCATGGCCTGCATCATGAACGTGAATTCATTTCCAGCCCGTTTTGCAGGGTCTCCAGTGCACGATTCTTCCACGCCCAGCACGGCAAATTTCATTTCAACCTTGTTCAGGATCTTCACGATGGCTTTTGTGATCTTCTTTGCGCGGTCATCAAAACTGCCGGAACATCCTACCCAGAAAAGGATTTCAGGTGTTTCGCCTGCGGCCATCATGTCGGCCATTGTAGGTACTTTCAGTAATTCACTCATATTTTCTTATGCTTCTTCGGTGGCCCAATTGAATCTGTCTGATGGAGAAAACTGCCAAGGTGCTCCATTGTTCTCCAAACTGCTCATTACAGGTGCCAATGGTGCCGGCATGGACGACTCTTCCATGACGAGGTATCTTCTCAGATCGATGATGATACTTAATGGATCAATATTCACAGGACAGGCTTCGGTACATGCGTTGCATGACGTGCAGGCCCATAGTTCCTCGGGTGTGATGTAGTCGTGTAAAAGCGATTTCCCATCATCCACGAACGTTCCCTTGTTCATGTCAATAATGGCTCCAACGTCTTCCAAACGATCGCGGGTATCCATCATTATCTTACGAGGTGACAATTTCTTACCGGTGATATTGGCCGGACAGTTGGATGTACATCGACCGCATTCCGTACAGCTGTAGGCGTTCATCAACTGAACCCAGTTAAGGTCTTGGACATCCTTGGCGCCAAAGCGCTGTGGAGCAGCATTCGGGTCAGGTTCGGGAGCGGCAGCGTATGGATCTGCATTCGGGTCCATCATCAACTCCACTTCCTTCTTCACCGACTCGAGATTTGTGAATTGCCCTTTTGGTTTCAGGTTGGAGAAATACACGTTAGGAAACGCCAA
>JBFHEW010000467.1:0-3110 GCA_041583955.1 Bacteroidia bacterium
GGAAACTTTGGTTTTCCATGAATGGAAGAACACCGAAGACGGAAAAGTAAAATGGTTTACGGATGAGTATCAGCCTACCGACAAGCCTGAGTACGAGTTTGTTGAAACCAAGAACATTGAAGTCAAGAACGGTGAAGCCTACGAGATCACGATAATCGGTTCTTTCGATGGGGCCGAAGTGGGTAAATACACTCCGCAGGATTTCCCAAAGCAAGGCACTTTCACATGGTACGATACGCGTGTTAAGAAAGTAGCTGTTCCTGCCAAGAAGTTCGAGCCCAAGGTCACTTCGGTCAAAGGCCGTAAAAAGCTGAATGTAACCGCAACGGTCACCGACCAATCGGGCGAAACGGTTGGAACCTATAAGCCCAATTACAATACCGGAAAGCTGGTTGCTGTGCTCATGCCAGGGCAGATCTATGAAGTGACGATAGAAGCAGATGGTTTCCAACCGATAAAGGAAAAGTTCAATATCATGGGCTTGGGCGATTACCAGAAGATCATCAACAGAAAAATGACCCTTGTCGAGAACGGGTTGGAAGTGCCCTCCAAATAACCTTTATGCTTAAACTTAAAAAGCCGCTTGCCTTTTTTGACCTCGAAACAACCGGAGTCAACGTTGCAGAAGACCGTATTGTGGAGATATCGGTCATTAAGCTCAATCCTGACGGAACCGAAGAGGTGCTCACCGAGCTGGTGAATCCGGGAATGCCGATTCCTGCAGAGGCAGCTGCCGTGCATGGTATTACCGATGCGAAGGTGGCTGATAAGCCAACCTTCAAAGAGCTGGCACCGAAGATCAAGTCATTCATAGGCAATGCCGATCTTTCTGGATTCAACTGTCTGAAATTCGATGTGCCTCTCTTGGTAGAGGAATTCCTTCGTAACGATGAGGATTTTGAGATGAAGGGCCGCAAAGTGGTGGATGTGCAGAACATTTTTCATAAGATGGAGCAACGCACGCTGGTTGCCGCTTATAAGTTCTATTGCAATGGCGACCTTACCGATGCCCATAGTGCCGAAGCCGATACCCGCGCCACGATGGAAGTGCTTCTGGCGCAGGTTGACAGGTACGAAGAGCTGGACGGAGATGTTCAAATGCTGCACGAGTTCTCTAGACGCGGAAAGGCTGTGGATTTTGCCGGTCATATCATTGAGAATGAAGCCGGTGAACCCGTTTTCAATTTCGGCAAGAACAAGGGCAGACCGGTGGTAGAGATACTCAAAGCCCAACCGGGGTACTATTCATGGATGATGGATGCCCAGTTTCCTAGCTACACCAAAAAGGTTCTCACAGAAATTCGGGTAGAAGCATTCAATAAAGGGTTGTTATGAAGATCATCTGTATAGGAAGGAATTATGCCGAGCACGCAAAGGAGCTGAATAACCCCGTTCCTACTGAGCCCATATTCTTCATCAAACCAGACTCAGCGGTATTGCCCAATAATGACGATTTCTATTTGCCCGATTTCTCAAATGATGTGCATTACGAGGCCGAGATCTATGTGAAGATCCACAAGAAGGGCAAGAACATTCAAGAGAAATTCGCGCCAACGTATTACAAGGAGATAGGCATAGGGATAGACATTACGGCCCGAGACGTACAACAGCGATGCAAGGAGAAAGGCCTCCCGTGGGAAAAAGCCAAAGGCTTTGACGGTTCTGCGCCAATGAGCAAAACCCTGCCCCTGTCTGATTTTGAGGATGTGAATGCCATTCATTTCGAACTTCACATCAACGGAAAGGTGGTGCAGAAAGGGTTCACCGGAGATATGATCTATAACGTGAACCAGATCATTGCCGAAGCATCAAAATACTTCATGGTCAAGATCGGGGATGTGATTTTTACCGGAACGCCTGCCGGTGTCGGTAAACTCAATGCTGGCGACCACCTCGAGGCCTTCATTGAAGGCAGGAAGATGATGGATTTCAGAGTGAAGTAGGCCTTTAAGCGGTCTTACATTTCTTGTTTCAACTACCTTAGTCGCCACTATGGCAGGAAACTCGTTCGGTCAGCTTTTCAGGATAACCACCTTTGGCGAGAGCCATGGTAAGGCGATCGGAGTTGTCATAGACGGATTGCCCGCAGGGATCAACATCGATGAAGCACTCATACATCGGGATCTGCAGCGCAGACGTCCAGGTCAATCCAAACTAACAACGCAGCGGAAGGAAACCGAGGAATTTCAGATCCTTTCGGGAGTTTTTGAAGGTAAATCGCTCGGAACCCCCATTGCGGTCACAATTCCCAACGCAGATGCCCGTTCAAAGGATTATGAGCACCTCAAGGAAACATTCCGTCCGAGCCATGCCGATTTCACATATCAGGAGAAATACGGCCATCGCGATCATCGAGGTGGTGGGCGCTCCTCGGCTCGCGAAACTGCTGCGCGCGTGGTGGCTGGCGCCTTTGCTAAGATGCTTTTGCAGCAAGTGGGAATTGAGATTGTTGCCTATGTTTCTTCTGTTGCCGATGTCGGTGCAACGGTCAATGATAAAACGGTTTCTCTAGCTGATGTTGAGAAAAGCCTGGTGCGTTGCCCCGATCAAAAGGCATCGTCTGAGATGGAAAAGCGAATTGAAGCTGTTCGTAAAGAAGGCGATACGCTTGGAGGGATCGTAACGTGCGTGGTCAGAAATGTTCCAAGCGGATTAGGCGAACCCGTATTCGATAAGTTGCATGCCGACCTAGGTAAAGCCATGCTCAGCATCAATGCTGTTAAAGGTTTTGAGGTGGGTTCAGGCTTCGCATCTACCAGAATGAAAGGCTCCGAACACAACGACCTATTCTCCACGCAGCAGGGGAAGATCGTTACGGTAACCAATCATAGCGGAGGCGTTCAGGGCGGTATCTCAAACGGAATGAACATCACGTTCAACGTGGCGTTCAAACCTGTAGCAACTATCATGAGAGACCAGACAACTATTGATGCAAGCGGGACAGAAATGACCGTCAAAGGAAAAGGACGCCACGATCCGTGCGTGGTGCCGCGCGCAGTTCCAATAGTTGAAGCCATGGCGGCCATTGTCCTTGCCGATCACTTTCTCCGTCATAAAACACAGGATCGTTAATGGATTTCCGAAGAAACGATCGCCCATTTGTCATTGCC